>JAIMBL010000061.1 GCA_023511615.1 Leptolyngbyaceae cyanobacterium HOT.MB2.61 | reverse complement strand
CGGATTGTCATCTATCATGAATCAATAGTAGATCCATTTTACATGGAAGATGTAAAAGTTATTTTCTTACAAGTCCTTAGCATCAAAATCGGAGTCTGGCAGCCCTGGGTGCGGAGGCGGCGACAAACTTCAATTCCATTTAATTTGGGAAGTAAAACATCCAGGAGAATCAGATCATAGTTCCATTGAGTTGCCATCTCCACCCCTGCTGCCCCATCTGCGATCGCATCGACCGCATAATGACTGGCAGAAAGTGTTGCAGAGAGCAATTCACTGGTATGCTGATCATCCTCTATAAGAAGATCTTCATCGTGAACTCTCTCCGCTGAATCCTGCGCTATCCGCAAATCAGAACGAATCCAGAATGACCTCTGCTCCTGCCTCTCTACAGAGAAAAAGCACGAACCGTCAAGCAGAGAGTCTGTAGGTGCATTTCACTTTTGCAAGGTTGTCCCACGAGGCTATCTGCAAGATTGCCCTCATCCTCTGTCTCCTTCTTCCGTAGGGCGAAGGAGAGCCGGAATTTCAAAGTCTCACTCACCGCAGGAGTGGGACTATAGGGTAAGGGCTGCAAAATTGGAATACACTTGGCTTATATCCCCGAAAACAAGTATCTAAACTTCATCATTTTTCTCAATTCGTCATCTTATATTTACTATCGAAACCATGAATAATTAAAGAATAGTACATTTCCGGTCAATGTAGAATACTACTCGCCAATGTAATAAAACACCATCGAAACCCACATGCGTCCATTCCCCAGCCCCCCTCTCATCTGTGGCAAACCCTGAGTAATTCAAACCTCCTGCGCTATATTCTGCTGTTTGGTTGCAGTTGGGCTACGATCCTGTTCATTAATTATTTTTACGGCACGATCGCCCTCTTTACTGCTGCCGGAATCTTTGCGGTTCTGCTAAATTACCCGGTGGTCTGGTTGTCGCGCTATATCCCTAGAGGGGGGGGCGATCGCAATTGTCTTCCTGGTGACCGTCGCTTTATTGCTAGGCCTGTTCGCTCTGGTGAGTCTACAAGTGCTGAGCCAGGGCCAAAATTTGTTAATCAATCTCAGAGATGGTCTGAAGGGGCAGGAGTTTCTTCCATTTGAGGATTTCCTCAGTCGGTTGAACATCAATGATGTGATTGGCAAATTACAAGCTGGTCTGGCTTCTGGCTTAAGCATTGCCCAGAACGCTTTTTCCAGCGTCTTTATTGGCATCTTTGGGGCGGTGATCAGCCTGTACATGCTGATTGATGGTGGCAGACTCTGGCAGGCATTTCTCAAACTCCTGCCAGCGACTTCCCGCGATCGCTTTGCGCACACCTTTGAGAAAAGCTTTATCGGCTTTATCCAGGGGCAAATGTTGTTGATGCTGTTTCTATCTGGCACCACCCTAATCGTTTTTCCATTTTTGGGAGTGAACTACTCTCTGCTACTGGCGATCATTATTGGTCTGATTGATGCCATTCCGGGGATTGGGGCGACTCTGGGAACAATTGTCGTCACCTTTTTAGTGTTTGCGACTCAGGGGGGAGGGGTCGCCCTGTGAGTACTCATTGTCTGCATCCTGTTGATCCAGATTCAGGAAAACTATGTACGCCCCAAAGTCATGAGCGATGCCCTGGAACTCAATCCAGTGCTACTATTTCTGGCCCTGTTCATTGGTGAACGGGTAGCCGGTTTGTTAGGCATCTTTCTGTCGATTCCGATCGCAGGCATGATTGCCCTCTGGATGCAGTCAACCCCAGAGAAGACCACACCCGCTCTGCAAGAATCTCCAGAAAACATTGTTGAATCGGTCTCAGAAAACACTACCCAACCAACGGACGAACATGAATGAGGCAATATAGTAGCTTTCCCCTCAATCAAATATCCTCCACTCTCTACCTTCGTACATCACTCATTGGCAAATTGCGCCATCTCTGTAGCTACTCCATCATTGTGTTAATATTTCCAACCGCCTGTACATCCTCATCAACATCACCTGCGGCCGCTCCGTTAAAAGTCGTCACCCTCGACAACACGGTCAAAATTCTTGCAGACCAAACCGTTTATGTCCCCGTCTATTCCCACATTTATATCAAATCCGGTTAATCACCCACAGTTAAGTAGCGGGAATTACTTGAGTTTCACTCCATTTATATTATGGTCATTTAAACGGATTTGATATTATCCCTCATATATCACTCTAGACGAAGTTGGCTTGCAGGTGCGACCACCGGGCCACCTGGGGCACCCAAAACACATTTTCTGCCACATACTCTTCCGGGTCTTCCAGCCCTCCCGGGTATTCCGCCTCCAGTTCCCGCCGCCGCGCCTCAAAGCGATCGCTGATGTGCTTGAGAAAGATTAGCCCCAGGACAACGTGCTTGTAATCCGACGGCTCCATGTTGAACAAGGCCTCAAATCCTGCACCCTTAGCCCCGTCAAGCTGCTCAAGGTTTGAGGTTTTGTCCGCAGCTCGGCACAGGTCATTTTCATCAACTCACCTGGGTCGATGCTCCTGATAGGATTCTATCGGCTCAATTTCCGATAAGGTTTAGAGAATCCCTAAGCAGGGAAACACCAGAAACACCAATTGATCGGCGGGAAGGATAGTACGAGCATTGCCCCCAAGCGGGAATTTCACCCCTTCACCCCAAAACCATAATTTAATAATTTAATTGCAAAACTTGATTGCAAATTTAATTGCACCTGGCTACTTACAAAAGTCCGATCGCATGTAAAGGGCCGCGCCCCATCAATAATTCCATCAGCACAGCAATGATTCCAATCATTGCCAGACGGCCATTCCACACTTCGGCAGAAACCGTCATGCCCCATTCCCACCGCTCCGGTGGATACATCTTGACCTGTTTCTGGGGGTGCATCACTTCTGACAGCTTCATACTGGGAGCATTCATTGACTCCAGCACCATATTGGCCAGGTCATCGATGAAAACAGGATGGGTATTCAAAGCGGGGACTCGATGAAAATTCTCAATCCCAGCTTCTTCGGCAATTTCCCGGTACTCTATATCAATTTCTTGCAGGGTTTCAATATGCTCTGAAACAAAGCTAATGGGTACCACAACCATATCCTTGACGCCTTGTTCTGCCAGTTCCTTGAGAGCATCTTCGGTATAAGGCTGCAACCACTCTACCGGACCAACCCGGCTCTGATAAGCAAGGGTATGGGCATTTGGGCGGTTCAGCATCTGCATAATCAGCGCAACACAGTCCTCAATTTCCTTTTGGTAGGGATCACCTGCTTCCTCCACGTAACTGATCGGGACACCGTGGGCACTAAAAAAAACATGCACCTCATTCGGGTTGGGAAACTGATCAATTTCCTGTGCGATCAGTTGTGCCATCGCTGTCAGGTAGCCAGGACGGTCATACCAGGATTGCACGACGGTGTAATCAATCGCTTGCAACGCAGGGTCTTCTTCCCAAATCTTCTCAAGCAAGCGAAAGCTGGAACCGCTAGTGCTGATGGAGAAATGGGGGTAGAGGGGAAGAATCACCAGGCGATTGACGCGATCGCGCTTAATCCGGGCAACCGCCTCCTCAGTAAACGGGTGCCAGTAGCGCATCCCTATGTATACAGTGGCTTCTTGCCCCTTCTGTTGAAGTCGAGTTTGGAGCGCCTGCGCCTGCTCTTCGGTGATGCGTCTGAGGGGAGAACCCCCACCAATGAGTTGATAATTTTCCTGCGATCGCTTCGCCCGCATCGTCGAGATCAACCAGGCAAGGGGGCGCTGCATCCACGGGAAAGGAAGCCGAATAATTTCGGGGTCTGCAAACAAGTTATACAGGAACGGACGAACATCTTCCAGCTTGTCTGGTCCGCCCAAATTCAGTAACAGAACCCCAACTTGACCCATAGCGGCTATAGTTTTCCCATCTTCTAAGGTTTGTAACTGATTTTAACAATAAATCTATATTTGAAATTAAGGTAGGGAATAAATACCTAGTAGAACTCATTTCTGAGGATTTCCTGGGATTTGTAGATAGTGATGAGTTTTGAAGTTTTGAGTTCTAAGTTCCCAATATTGCTCCCTAGCCCCTGCTCCCTAGCCCCTGGCCCCTGTCTCCTTCCCTGGTATCTTTCCTCTTTCTTCTTTCTTCCCCTCCTCCCTCACCCCTCTCTAAACAACTAACAACCAAAAACTAACAACTCTCTCTTCCCCCAGCACCTATGATATAGCTGTTTGGTAGTACTCCTGTTTGCTATGTCAGATACGAGTTCGTCAATTGATGCACGAATTGGCCAGGTCAACCAGCGACTCAAGGCAGCCCGGCTGGGACTCCAGATTGAGCGTCGGGGGAAAAAACTCAACCTGCGGGGAACCTTGCCTCCTCGTCCTGATAGTTTGCGGATGAAGCCTTACCAGCAGCGAATTAGCCTGGGTTTGCCTGCAACGGTCACTGGCCTTAAGCAAGCCGAACAGGAAGTTAAGGTGATTGCGGCTCAATTGATTCAAAAAACCTTTGATTGGCGTCATTACGTCAGTGGTCCGGAATGGGGGCGGCTGGATCAAATGGGCCTGGTTCAGCAAATTCAAGCCTTTAAACAGCATTTCATGGCAGATCCGCAGCGATTAATCAATCCCGCTTCAGCCAAGACAACCTGGGAAAGTGCCTATGCACCGTATTTGAGGAAACTGGAAGCGATCGCCCAAGCTCATCCCAGTTTCAATCTGCCAGAGGCAATTTATGCTACGGTCCGATCAACAGAGGCTAATTCTCGCAGTCGCCAGGTCTGTTGTACGGCCCTGAGTGCGTTTGCTGCATTTGTCAGTCTGGAATTGCCCGTTGACTTGAAATCCTTTTGGGGTAGATATGGTAACAGCCGCACCCAGGCCCGTGACCTGCCATCGGATGAGTTGATTGTAGAAACCTGGAGACAAATTCCCAATCCCTCCTGGCAATTTGTCTATGGCATTATGGCAACCTACGGGCTGAGAAACCATGAGGTATTTTTTTGCGACTATTCAGCCCTGCTCAGAAACGACCGTGAAGCCACCATTCGAGTGCTTGCCTCTACAAAAACAGGGGAACACGAGGTCTGGCCTTTTTACCCAGAGTGGGTTGACCAGTTCAACCTGCATGAAGTCAATTTACCGGCAATTCAAACCGATCTTTCCAGTACAACCCTTCAGCGGATTGGTCAGCGGGTAACGTCTCAGTTTCGTCGCTATGGACTGCCCTTTTCGCCCTATGACCTGCGCCATGCTTGGGCAGTTCGCACTATTCACTTTGGCTTGCCAGATACCGTCGCTGCCCGCATGATGGGGCACTCAGTCGCTATTCACACCCGTACCTACCACCACTGGATTACTCGCCGGGATCAGCAACAGGCAGTGGAAGCGGCATTGAGCCGGAGCCAGTTGAAGGCACCGGGAGTGGGGAAGTGATGGAGTGGTAGGGTAGATGAGTGGATGAATAGAGGGGTGATGGGGTGGAGAGTTCTGAGTTCTAAGTTTTGAGTTCGCCTGTCGCCTGTCCCCTGTTGCCTGTCGCCTGCCGCCTCACCCCTCACTCCTCACTTCCCCGAACAACCAAAAACTAATAACTGACCTCTAATGCCCTATGGCTACTATTCTCAGAGACTGGAGCTATCAATATCAGTGGTTGTATGACGGTATTTCCTGGTTAGCCGCGTTGGGAGTGGGTGGGGAAAGAAGGTTTCGGCAACTGGCTCTGGAGGGATTGGAAATCGCTCCGGAGACGAAGGTGCTGGATTTGTGTTGTGGGGCTGGTCCGGCAACGCAGGTTTTGGTTGCGCGATCTCGCCATGTAACCGGACTGGATGCTTCCCCTAATGCAATTAAACGCGCAAGGGAACGAGTGCCCCAGGCTGACTATGTAGAAGCATTTGCCGAAAAGATGCCATTCTCAGATAACCAGTTTGACCTGGTCCATACCAGCACCGCTCTGCACGAAATGGAACCGGAGCAACTGCGACAAATTTTGCAGGAAGTTTATCGGGTGTTAAAACCGGGTGGCATTTTCACTTTTGTTGATTTTCATGCGCCAACCAATCCACTTTATTGGGTTGGAGTATCCCTGTTTCTGACGCTATTTGAAACCGAGACTGCCTGGAAATTAATTCAAACCAATCTTCCTGAGCTGCTGAGCGAAACGGGTTTCCAGGTGATGGCCCAAAAGCTCTATGCGGGCGGCAGTCTTCAGGTTATTCAAGTCAAGAAGTAGCCATTAGGATCACTCCTCTCCAGCAACTTCTTCTCCTAGCGCGGCGGCTTCTTCGCTTGAGGTGGGAACGAGGGCGACGGCGGCGATCGCATCATCCTCATCTAACCGCTGTACCCGGACTCCCGTTGCTGGACGGGACTGGGATGAAATGGCATTAACGGACTGGCGGATAATGATGCCCCGATTCGTGATGATCATCAGCTCATCATCTTCGTTAACAATGTGCAGGGCAGCCAGGCGATCGCCGGGCTTACGGAATTTGGTTGCTACAATGCCCATCCCGGCCCGGTTTTGCAGCCGGAATTGAGACACTGGAACTCGCTTTCCAAAGCCGCCTGTCGTCACAATCAAAACCCAGGGACCGAGACTGGTGGTCATCGTTTCTGCGGTTTCTTCATCGCCCTCACCGGCAGATTCCAGTTCCTGAGCTAGGTCAGCCACGATCTGACTGGGCAAAATCGCCATGCCAACCAGGCTGTCTCCTTCCCGCAGCGACATGGCACGCACCCCCCGTGTTGCCCGCCCCAAGGGGCGCAGTTGTTCATGGTTTGCCCGGAAGTGGATTGCCTTACCCTGGCTGGAACCAATCAGAATAGTGTCCTGCTCACGGGCACGGCGCACCCACCGCAATTGGTCGCCCTCTTCCAGCGAAATCGCAATCAATCCATTCGTGCGGATGTTGCTGAAAGCAGCGAGGGCAGTCTTCTTGATGTATCCGCCTGTCGTCAGCATCACCAGATATTCGTCTTCGGTGAACTCGGTGACGGGGATGACGGAGGTAATTTTTTCATCGCGGGGAATGGGCAGCAGTTGCACAATAGGTGTTCCCCGTGAGGTGCGAGACCCCGTCGGAATCTGGTATGCCTTGAGGCAGTAAACGACACCGCGATCGCTGAAAAACAGCACACTGTCATGGTCGTGGCAGGTGAGAAAATGTTCCACCGCATCATCTTCTTTCATGCGGGTGCCTGCCTTACCTTTAGTGGCACGGCTTTGAGCCTCAAACGTGTTCACGGGCATCCGCTTCACGTAGCCCTGCTCCGTCAGTAGAATGATTGCTCGTTCGTTGGCAATCAAATCTACATCTTCAATCTCTTCCTCCGACTGCTCCAGTACAGAGCGTCGAGGTGTAGCGTGAGATTGCTTGAGAGCAGTGACTTCTTCGATGATGATGTCAAAAATTCGTTCCCGCCGGGCCAGGATGTCTTGCAGGTCGGCAATTTGGGTCTGAAGTTCTTCGTGCTCCTGGTGAATCTTGTCGGCTTCCAGGGCGGTTAATCGGCGCAGTTGCATTTGCAGAATTGCATCTGCCTGGGCTTCTGAGAGATTGTAGGAGGTGATCAGTTCTTGCTTGGCGGTGGGTGTGTCAGCCGCACCCCGAATCAGGGCAATGATGGCGTCCAGATTATCCAGCGCAATCAGTAAGCCCTGGAGTAGATGATCCCGCTCTTCTGCCTTGCGCAGGCGGTAACGGGTGCGACGGCTAATCGTCTCCACGCGAAAGTCCAGGAAGACCGTGAGGAACTGTTTGAGTGTCAGGATTTGAGGTTCCCCATTGACCAGCGCCAGCATATTGGCACCAAAGTTTGCTTGGAGCGGGGTTTGCTTATAGAGGTTATTGAGCACAACACGAGGATAGGCATCCCGCTTCAGTTCGATGACAATTCTCATCCCGTCGCGATCGCTCTCGTCCCGAATATCTGAAATGCCATCAATCTTCTTGTCGTTCACCAGTTCGGCAATCTTTTCAATCAGGGCAGCCTTGTTGGTCTGGTAGGGCAACTCCGTGATAATAATCGCTTCCCGATCAGGGCGACCCCGCTGTTCAATGGTTTCAATACTGGCGACCCCCCGCATAATGATGGAGCCACGCCCGGTGGTATAGGCTTCCCGAATGCCCCTCTTACCCAGGATTTGGGCCCCGGTCGGAAAATCCGGTCCGGGAATGTATTCCATCAGTTCCAGATCGGTCAGATTCGGGTTGCGGATCAGCGCAATTAAGCCATCGATCAGTTCTCCCAGGTTATGGGGAGGAATGTTCGTCGCCATCCCCACGGCAATTCCCGATGAGCCATTCAGCAGCAGTTGGGGAATGCGAGCGGGCAGGACAATCGGCTCCTGCTGGGAACCGTCAAAGTTATCAATGAAGTCAACGGTTTCCGATTCGATGTCTTGCAACATGCCTTCGGTCGTGATCGCCCGCAGACGACATTCGGTGTATCGCATGGCAGCGGGGGGATCATTATCCACCGAGCCGAAGTTGCCGTGACCGTCGATCAAGGGCGATCGCATGGAAAAATCCTGCGCCATCCGCACCAGGGCATCGTAAACTGCGGTGTCTCCGTGGGGATGGTACTTACCCAACACTTCCCCCACCACACGGGCGCACTTACGGAAGGGGCGATCGGGCTGCAAACCCAGTTCATGCATAGCGTAGAGAATGCGGCGATGCACAGGCTTCAAGCCATCCCTGGCATCGGGCAGGGCTCGACCCACAATCACGCTCATTGCGTATTCCAGGTAAGACCGCTGCATTTCGTTTCTCAGATCTGTCGGGACGATCCGATCCTGGGGCGGTTCCTGGGCAAAGGTCATATTGTCAAAAACTCCGAAAACATGAACGGACGGAAAGCTGGCAGAGACGAACGGCGTTGAATCAGAATAAGCGATTAACGGTTGGCTATTTTCAAATCACCACCGAATGTGCTGGAATCTGCTGGTGGACGTACAGACTCCGCCACACAAAAGCGCAAATTCAGTTTATAAATTGTATCATATATGGACATTTTCGACCGCTTTCTGTCGTTGCTGCTGAGAGTTGGAACCCCTCTTGGAATAAGCCTTTCAGCCACGGAGCCTGGGCAGCTATCCACTTACGGTCAGGGATCTTCAACCTGCTCGATTGGGAGGTCGTTCATCGCTGAGCGATCGCAAAGCAGGCATCTTAAAATAGCGGCAATGAGCTTTATTCACTGCCTATGCTGCCTGTCATCTATTCCGACGAATTTTTGCTGCATGAAACGGGTTACTTTCATCCAGAAAAGCCAGAGCGATTGACGGCGATCAAAAATGCGTTGAAGGTAGCTCCCTGGGCAAACCACCTGGAGTGGCGGTTACCTACCCCGGTGGAACAGCGCCCCGTTTTGCCCTTGCTGCAACAAATTCATTCAGAACGCTACATCGAAGGGGTACAACGGTTAGCAAATCGGGGTGGTGGCTATATCGATGCGGATACTCCCGTTTCTGAACGCAGTTTTGAAGTGGCTCAATTGGCGGTGAGTGCTTGGCTGGATGGGATTGATTACGCTCTGCAAACGGGAGAACCCGCGTTTGTGCTGGCCCGTCCGCCTGGTCACCATGCGGTGAGTAACTTTGGCATGGGATTTTGCATTTTTTCCAATGCGGCGATCGCCGCTCACTATGCGCTGGAACAGCCCGGTGTTGAGCGAGTTGCCATTCTCGACTGGGATGTGCATCACGGCAATGGGACACAGGCGATCGTGGAAAAGAACCCGCAGATTGTCTTTTGCTCTCTACACGAATCGCCCCAATACCCTGGTACGGGAGCGGCCGACGAAACGGGTTTGTATAACAATGTGCTGAATTTGCCGATGCGTCCGGGCAGCACCCTGGCAGACTACCAGCCCCTGTTTGAACAAAAGGTGATGCCATTTTTGACTGATTTTCAACCCGACCTACTCATTGTTAGCGCCGGATATGATGCCAATCATGCCGATCCCCTGGGTGGCATTGCATTACAACCAGAGGATTACGGAGTATTTACCAACTATTGTTTGCAGTTAACCCGGCGCATTGTGTTTGGGTTGGAAGGAGGGTATGACTTTGATGCGATCGCTCAGTCGGTTATTGCAACTATCAAATCATGTCTAGTTTAGTCACATAGCTCACGCTACTCTTTCATCTCAAACAAAATCCCTGGAATATTGATTTTGGGCATTGCTGAATCTGGATAAATAGCTGAGTATGGCGGCAGAGGTTGTAGCGATCGCTCAACTCCGCACAGCCCACGAACAATTCACATGTACCCTGTTTCAACTGGGATCAGGGCATTGCAAATGGTGTAGGTCACGTTGCGTCTGTCCTTTTTCGTGTATCAAATTATTTCATTTGTTGTTGAAATCGCAAAGTCTTGTTGTGATCCCTTAAAGTGCCATTAAGTTTGGCTGAAATTTACGATTGAATCAGTTATGTTGCGATGGAATATGGCGCATATGTTGTGATGGAATATGGTGTACCTGATTCGGTTCTAATCAGTACTGGGATGTTTCACTTAAAGAGATTTATGTACTTCGCTGTTGTGTCTTAAACCTGTAGTTGAGCATCTGTAGGGCTTTCCATAGAACGTCACTACTCAAAACCCAATTCAGAACCAATCAAGCTTTCCATTGTTGAATTTCTGATCTCACTCCGGCTTTTTCCTTGCAGCGCTATATGCTGTCGCACAGGCTGAACCTCGCCTCTCTCCTTTTTGAGCTGTTGACTTGCAATCGAAGTCATTTCTCTAACTGTTTGCGTTGTCAACCCAAGCAAAGTTTTTGTGACTATTTGCCTTCTTTTTCTAATCACTAACGTCTTTAACCCAACCAATGGTTGAAGCTGCTGGTAGTGTCTTTTGCCCTTTTAGAACTTCTTCTATGTCTACATCTGATGCTCATGTGAGTCAATCTTTAGCAGCTCAATTTGCTATTTCCGACCATCTGGCGGCCCATAATGGTCAAGGTTCCAGGCTTTCGTTTGAGGAACGGCAATCCGAATCTGTTTCCAGCGATCGCGCAAACGATCCCCTGCACACAGCAAAGGGGGTTTACATCACTGTTCACGGTCATTTCTACCAGCCACCGCGAGAAAATCCCTACTTGGATGCGATCGAGCGTCAGCCCAGTGCAGTTCCATTCCATGATTGGAACGAGCGAATCCATTACGAGTGCTACCGCCCAAACGCCTTTGCCCGAATTCTGAACGATCGCGGCGAGGTGATCGGGATCGTCAATAACTTTGAATTTCTCAGCTTCAACATCGGCCCTACCCTGATGAGCTGGCTCGAACGCTACGACGTTGAAACCTACCAGCGAATTTTAGATGCTGACCGCAAAAGTTGCGAGCGCCTGAACGGACATGGCAACGCGATCGCCCAAGTTTACAACCATATCATCATGCCTCTGGCAAACGAGCGTGACAAGCTGACCCAGATCCGCTGGGGCAAAGCAGACTTCCGTTCCCGATTTGGCCGCGATCCTGAAGGTATGTGGCTGGCAGAAACCGCTGTAGACTATGCCACCCTGGAAGCCCTTGTTTCAGAAGGAATTAAATTCATTGTTCTGGCTCCCTCCCAGGCATTACGCTGCCGTCCCCTGCCTACAACCAACCATCCCAATCCCACCTGGATAGAAGTCGGAGGGAGTCAGATTGATCCCACTCGTCCCTATCGTTGCTATTTGAA
Organism: Leptolyngbyaceae cyanobacterium HOT.MB2.61; assembly: GCA_023511615.1. Lineage (GTDB taxonomy): Bacteria > Cyanobacteriota > Cyanobacteriia > Leptolyngbyales > Leptolyngbyaceae > Leptothermofonsia. Next base: position 10,747 of record JAIMBL010000061.1, on the reverse strand, counting down.
GAGCCAGGAGTCAGTCCCCGGGGAGTGGGGACTAGGGGCAAGGGATCAGGGACTGGGGGAACACTCAGAACTCAACACTCCCCCTCACCAACAACCAACAATTAACGACTACATCGACATCTTCTTCTACGACGGTCCTATCTCCCGCGATATGGGATTTGATGACAATGTTCTCAGCAGTTCCTACCATTTCGCCAGTCGTTTGGGGCAAGCAGTCAAAGGGGATCATCGCCCTTCTCAACTAATCGCGGTTGCCACTGATGGCGAAACCTTTGGACATCACAAAGGTGGGACTGAGAAGTGTCTGGCTTACAGCTTTACCCACGAATTTCCCAGTCGGGGCTGGACCGTAACCAACTTTGCCCATTACCTGTCGATTAATCCTCCAGATTGGGAAGTTGAGCTCAAGCCAGTAACAGCCTGGAGCTGTGCTCACGGGGTTGATCGCTGGCAGGATGACTGTGGCTGTGGTGGTGGTGGCCAGTGGCACCAGAAATGGCGACGCCCCCTGCGCGATGCCCTCGATTGGTTGCGGGATCAGCTAATCAAAGTCTATGAGGAAGCGGGTAGAAAGCTATTCTGCGATCCCTGGCAGGCGCGAGATGAATACATTCAGGTGATCCGCGATCGCTCCCTCGCCAATGTCACAGCCTTCCTCGCACGCCATCAATCCCATAAGCTTTGCTCCGCTGAACAAATCGATGCCCTGAGGTTGCTGGAAATGCAGCGCCATGCGTTGCTCATGTACACAAGCTGTGGCTGGTTCTTTGAAGAACTGTCCCGCCCGGAGGGAGTGCAAATCCTTCGCTATGCCGCCCGTGCCCTGGAACTTGCCGGAGACGTAACCGGAATTCAGCTAGAAAAAGAGTTTGTCAGGCGATTGGAGCTGGCACCCAGCAACATAGACTGTTTCAAGCATGGTGCTGAAGTTTACCGCCAACTGATAAAGTCTGCCCAGATCACCCTGAAGCAGGTTGCGGCCCATTATGCCATCAGTTCTCTGTTTACCAGTTTTGCCAGAGAACAGCAGATTTATTGCTACACCGCCCACCAGTTGGATTATCAAATGCAGCGCATGGGTGCATTGACTCTGGCCATTGGACAACTCCACCTGACTTCAGAAATTACCCGCGAAAGCGCAAATCTCGTATTTGCCGTTCTGCACCTGGGGGGATGGGACTTTCACTGCTGCATCCAGCCCTTCTCTGGACGGCAGGATTACAGTTTGGTGAAAGACTGTCTGTTTGAAGCTCTCCAGCAGGCCAGTGCCGCCCAAACAATTATGGCGATGAATCAGATGTTTGGCAACCAGTTCTACAGCCTGCAAAGCCTGTTTGCGGAGGAACGCCACCGCATTATGCGGCTGCTGACCCAGGAAACCTTGACCCGTCTGGATCAACTTTATACCCAGGTCTACCGGGATAATTACGGCGTCTTGATGGCCTTCCATCGGGACGAATTGGCCGTACCTCAGGAACTCCAGGTGGCAGCTGAAGTTGCACTCAGTCATCGAGCTTTGCTTTCAATTCGAGCCCTGGAGCAAGAAAGCAGCGATTGGTTCTCTGAAGGCAGCCAGATGGGGCTAAACCATCTGGGAGAGCTGGAGGCGATCGCTATTGAAGCCACCCACCTGCGTTGTAAATTCAACCTGCCCGAAGCCAAACAAATTTTGGAGCGGTTGATTGTGCGATCGCTCTGGCAGCTTCTGCATAACTTCAATCCCAACACCTGTGAAACCGACCTGCAACGGCTGGAGCGATTAATTGACCTGGGGCAACAAATGAACCTGGGACTATCCCTTGCCCAGGCTCAGGAACTCTACTGCCATTGCTTAAATCAGTGGATTGTTCCTAAATGCTTGAACCCCAGCAGAACGCCAGGAGCAGAATCATCGCCTGAAACAAAATCCCCTATCAAGCCCCATCACCTCCGCCTGCTTCTACAACTGGGGCAAAAACTTTCAGTGGAGGTAGATGGCTTCATACTTTGATTGCTAAGCCTCCAGAAAGTCTGAATCTCACTCCAGACGTTGCTTTTATCTCTAACGCGGGATCGCTTCTTGTGGGGATTTATTAAAGTTATGAGGAAGACCCACTCGCCTATCACAGGTAAAAAGCGTAAAGTAGATAGGGTTAACTAAAAGCAGTGATGGATGGTACCTTTGCTTTCAGTCGTAATCTTGTTTGTTGCGAGGAGCTGAATTTAGATGAAAATGCGTGTTTTGTCCGCTATCGGCGCTACTGCTATTTTGATGGGGGCTTCCCTTCCGGCATCAGCACAAACAGCTGAGACGCCAGTTCTTCCAGATGAAACCATTTCCGGCGTTCCCTCCCAAAAACTGCCAACTCCCCCTGTCCTTACGGCAAGATACACCCTGCCGATGGATATTCGAATAGCAAAAGACGCTGGCATCACCTCTAACACCCTACTCACTGATCAGTACGGCAGTGACTACGCAAAATGGGCTGAGTCTGTTAGAGAGTGCCTCAAATCCAAGCCTATTCTCGTGCGGGTTGTTGGTGAAGAGTCTGTACCTTTCATCGTCAACGGTTCTGAGGGCAAGCTCAAGCTAAACGCGAACGACAAGGCAGTCTGCTCTCTTTAAGCTAATTGCTCGCATTTGTCCGGGTTCTTCCAACGAAGCTAGGCTTTCCCGTAGAAGGGGAGCCTGGCTTTTTAGATTCTGATTTTACAAAGATTCTGATTTTATAAGTTTTGAAGAGTTCCCCACGACGCCGTCTTACCTCAGTTTTTGACCTGGTATAAACCAGGTGGGCACCAGTTGTCTTGGTTTAAAGTTTCCGGGTACATGCCCGGTCTACTGCCACCAGACTCTTGAGGTTCCCTTATTCACAAGGCATAGATCATAAAACGTTATTGGCAGTCACCAACGCCGTAGCAGAACCTTGTCCTATTCTAGCGGGTGAAGACTGAATCCGCATCCACAGAGCAAGAATGAACAGATCCACCAATGCCAAACAAGATAAAATAGTGTTATAAGCTACAGATTTTAATATAAGTTTATGTATGACATTGATAGGAAAACGCTCCTTCATCAACAGCGTGGAGTTATTGGTGTCTTTTCTTGCCGAGAGGCTGCAGGGCAGGCACTGGATCAGCTTGTTTTTGCTGGATTCCCCCTGTCTCAGCTTTTTCTGATTGGCGAAAGCTCCTTTTTTGGAAGCACCAGTCCCAGTTTTGGAAGCACCAGTCCCAGAGCTTCCCAGGTTAAGGAATTGCTCCATCAAGTCCCCGTAAGCGATATTACCGGCACTCCCGGAGGACTTGTGCGTGCTCTGATCAGTGGAGGAGGGGTGGGCAGTTTTGGAGGGCTATTACTGGGGTTGGGGTTGACTATGGTGCCTGGTGTAGGACTTTTGCTGGGCGGATCTGCGATCGCCTCTACCCTGGTTAGCCTCAGCGTCGGTGCTGCTTTGGGTGGGTTAATCGGGACCCTAGTCAATTTGGGCAGTGTGGAAAACCAGGCCAGAGAATGCGCCACCCAGATTTCTAGAGGAAATTATTTGCTCATCGTGGCTGGCACAAAGGCAGATATTTTTCGAGCAGAACATATTCTCCACACTCGTTGAATAAAGGGTTATCTGCTAATCGCTTTCAATCCCTTTTCACGCTGTACACCGTTCATGATGGCTACTGAGAAAATAAAAACTACTGAAAAAATAAAAAATAGCCCCCAGGAGGTCTTTTGGGGGCTTTCGCTTAAGGAGTGATGAAGCGGATAGTACAAAAATACTATACTAATAGGTTCCTGTCAATTGTCTGCCATTTTCCCTGCCAGAATCTCGGAGGCTTGGCTTTCCTGAGAGTTTGGTGATACGCGAAGCCTATCACCAAAACAAAATCAATATTCTAGGGATTTTGTTTGAGATGAAAGAATGGCTTAGGCTACTCTTCTACCGGCAAGCCGAGAGAACCAGAGGTTTAAGCGCCGATGGGAGCCATAAAGTTTTCAGGTTAAAACCTCCGAGGTTTGCCTAATGGATGCTTTAAACAACGTCCCTGCTCCTACGTAAAGTTTTTTGCTGCTCTGAAAGTTTTTTGATTCCACCTTTTGCCTTCACTGCGAAAAGCAAAAATAATGTATCCTTCGATACAGAATTAGATTCGTCAGAATTGATGGAATCTTTAGATACTTCACCTCTGTATTCTCTCCAGTGCTTAACAGTAGAAAACTAGCTGAGACTGACCTGGTAGATGCCCTCCAGTAACTCTCAGAGCCTTAGCTCCCAGGGCTATGTACAGGCACTTGGGGCGTATACCTCTAACACTCATTAGTGACAGCCCCCACGACCCATTGAAACATTCGTTCACTGAGGAATGTCTGGAATGATGTCTAAACTGATGCTCAAGAAGCAGACAAAACGCAGAAGGCGCAAGCCTTCCCTGAGGTTAGATCGCCTGAATCCGAAACTTAGCAATTTTAAGTGGAATAACCAGTGGCTCAACCCTGATTGGTACGCCAGAAGGCTATCTCCTAGCTGGCAGGCTTGTATTCCCCTAGCTCTGTTGATTGTTCTGGGTTGGGGCTTTGCTGCTACTGCCCAGGATGCGCCCAAGCTCGAAGATGTTGCCGCAACAACAGAAACCCTTAAGGTTGGGCTCGATACCCTCTGGGTTCTGGTTGCTGGTGTGCTGGTGTTCTTCATGAATGCCGGATTTTGTATGCTGGAAACTGGGTTTTGCCGTCAGAAAAATGCTGTTAACGTTCTTTCCAAGAACCTGATTGTATTTGCCCTTTCAACCATTGCCTTTTGGGTGCTGGGATTTGGTTTGATGTTCAGCGATGGCAATGATTTCATGGGTACCAGTGGGTTCTTTCTTGCTGGCCCCGATAACAGCCCTGCCACGGGAGATGCTTACAAAGGAATCTTTGGTTCAATTAGCTGGGCCGGGGTTCCTCTACTGGCTAAGTTCTTCTTTCAACTTGTGTTTGCCGGAACTGCCGCAACCATTGTTTCTGGTGCAGTTGCCGAGCGAATCAAGTTTATCGACTTCCTGATCTTCAGCCTATTACTGGTGGGGATTGCCTACCCCATCACAGGTCACTGGATCTGGGGGGCAGGTTGGTTGGCAGACTTTGGATTCTGGGACTTTGCAGGTTCTACGGTGGTTCACTCTGTGGGGGGCTGGGCTGCCTTAACCGGTGCTGCTTTTCTGGGTCCCCGGCTTGGTAAATACAACGCTGATGGTACTCCTAACGCTTTACCCGCTCATAACATGAGCATTGCGACCCTGGGCTGTTTGATCCTGTGGTTAGGCTGGTTTGGCTTCAATCCTGGTTCTACAATGGCTGTCGGTGATGGTTCTTTGATTGCTCATATTGCCATTACAACCAATACAGCAGCTGCCTTCGGTGGTCTGGCTGCAACCATCACGGCCTGGTTGGTGCTAGGCAAGCCTGACCTGTCGATGATCATTAATGGGATTCTGGCTGGATTAGTTGGAATTACGGCTCCCTGCGCATTTGTGACCGTTCCTGCCTCTGCCATTATTGGTCTGATTGCAGGTATCCTGGTTGTCTTCTCCGTTGGGTTCTTCGACCGGATCAAAATTGACGATCCGGTGGGTGCCATCTCTGTTCACCTCGTTTGTGGTGTCTGGGGGACGCTGGCAGTCGGTTTGTTTGCGGTAGGCCCCAGTGAAGCACCAGGTGCCCTCTACACGGCTGGTCCTGCAGCTGGATTGTTTGCAGGCGGCGGCATCAATCAACTGTGGATTCAGTTTGTTGGGGTTGTTGCTGTTGGTGCCTTTACTGCTATCCTGACCAGCATCTTCTGGGTGGTACTCAAGGCCATTCTGGGTATCCGAGTTTCTGAAGAAGAGGAACTGCTGGGTTTGGATATTGGTGAGCACGGAATGGAAGCCTACGCTGGATTCGTTAAGGAAGCCAGTGGCCCAGCTGCCGGTTCCACTGCGATGGAAGGTGACATTATCGCTAGCCGAGGCACCGGCTACTAGTACAGCAAAACGAAAGTTTTTTGGGGGTGAAGGGGTGGAACTCCTGCATGGGGGCGAAGCCTCTCAACCCCCAGCAAAATTTAGTGTTTGCAGCACTAGTGTTCCGCCAGGAAAATTTTGACGGGTCGCAGACCCTCAAAATTTAACCCCTATCAACTTCCTGGGTATTCGCTAACCGTCAAATTCAATTTGGCAGAGTACTAGTCCACTTTTTCGAGGTCTGCCAGCTTAGCTATAGGTGAATGGCACTGAAACGAGCTCAGAATAAAGTTCTGGCTCACAGCTAAAGTCAGTTGAAACTGACTAAAACGTAGGTTCGTTAGCGTTTTAACCTGTTTCAACAGGTTTCCGCTTTGAGGCTGAGATTTATCTAAGGACTCTTGAGTTCAGTAACTCAGCTATATTTGGATGGTAGACCTGACAAGGTAACGATGAGCGGCGCTAGCCGCCGTCATTAACGACTCAAAAATCATTATGATTTAGGCACTACCATTTGGATGATGGGTAAATGGGTGGATGGGCATGTTCTATCTACCCATTCATTGTCTATGTAGATGAGTTCTCCCGGCTTGCCGGTGAAAGAGTAGCCTAAGCCATTCTTTCTCATCTCAAACAAAATCCTTGAAATATTGATTTTGTTTTGGGGATAAGTGTCGCTTATCCCCAAGCTCGCAGGATAGCCTGTAGATGCGCCCGGTTCATAAAGTGGATTTCATACAACTCCTTCCAGTTCCTGATCTGTCAGTTCGTACAATTGTTGGAGGGTTTTCAAGGTTTCGTCATCAGGATTCCAAAAGCCGCGACCGTGGGCTTCCAGCATTCTACCCACTACATTACGAAAGGCTTCGGGGTTGGCCTGACGTAGTTTTTTTGCCATCTCTGGATCGAGGGCATAGGTAGCGGCGGCCTGGTCATAAACCCAGGATTCCTGAAATCCAGTGGTACCACTCCAACCAATTAGAGCGGTCATCCGTTGGGAAATTTCGTAAGCGCCACCCGAACCTTGAGATGCCATGGCTTCTGCCCATTTGGGGTTGAGCAGTTTGGTGCGGTATTCCATCCGCAGCAGTTCTTCGAGTTTGCGGGGGGTGGTGTCTTTTGAAAAGCTTTCAACAAAGTTAGCGGTGATTTTTTTGCCCTGACGCTGTTCTGCGGCTCGCTTGAGGCCGCCGGTGTTGGCGTAGTATTCCTGGATATCAGTCAGTCCGTATTCGATGGAGTCAATTTCCTGAACGATGCGATCGCAACTCCCCAGCAATGTGTTTAACACCTCTGGTCGTGCCTGCCCCCTGTCTTGTCTGCCATAGCTGAAAACATTTCGCTCCTGCCAGGTCTGTCCCAGTTCATCACCCGATTCCCAGTTAGAAGCCACTACCTGATCATTCACCAGAGAACCAAAATCACCGGCTGGATTGGAGAACAGACGGGCAGAACTGTTTTCCACCCCCTGAGCTTTCAATGCCAGGGCATGTTTGCGGATAAAGTTTTGCTCCTCTGGCTCATCGGCTTCGGCAGCGCGACGAAACAGGTCATCCAACAGTTCGATGATGTTGACGAAGCTATCTCGAAAGATGCCGGAGAGGTTGGCCAGCACGTCAATGCGGGGATGGTCCAGATCAGCCAGTGGCTTCAACTCGTAGCGCACGATGCGTCCAGTACCTTCCTTGACGGGTTCTGCGCCGACCAGTTCCAGCAGAATGCCGATGGATTCCCCTTTGGTTTTAATGGCGTCCAGTCCCCAGAGCATGACAGCTACGGTTTCGGGGTAGGCCCCTCCGTGGTCTGCCTGGTGTTGGGCCAGAATCTTTCTGGCAATTTCTCGCCCTCGCTCATAGGCCGCCGGAGAGGGCATACGGTAGGGGTCAAGGGCATGGATATTCCGTCCAGTCGGTAGAACACCGGGCCCATCGCGCAGTAAATCCCCACCGGGAGCAGGAGGAACGTATTCCCCATTCAGCCCGCGCAGCAGGTTGGTGAGTTCATCGGTGTTCTGAAGCAGCAAATTCCGAATAGTAAGAGCTTGCTGAAGTGTTTCCAGTGGGATTCGGTAGGAAGTATCAGGGCCATAGGTTTGCCGCAAGTGCTCGAGTTGGGGTGTCTCTGCTTGCGGTTGCTGGTTAGTTTGGGCGATCGCTGCCACCACTTCCTGGGGCAAATCTTCTCCAAAATAGGCTTGCAGGTAGCGCTCTAGCTCTTCTGGGGACGGTGGGCTACCCAGGGTATGCAACCCAGAGGAGAAGAGGCGATTTTCCAGAACTTGCAGATATTCGTATAGCTTCACCAGATAGCGGTTGAATGCTTCTGTACTAAACAGGCGGACATTTTCGGGAATCAGGGCAATTCCCAATTTACGGGCATCTTCAAAGGGGCAGTCTGCCTCCAGTCCCGTATCTACCAGTTTTTTACAGATTGCTTCCTTAAGGGCGCTGTTTTTCTCCGGGTCTTCCCGGTACTCGGAGATCAGGTCTCGGAGCGCAACCAGTTCCTTATAAAGCCCGGCCCGGCCGTAGGGGGGGACGTTATGGGAAATCAATACACCGTAACCCCTCCGTTTCGCCAGGATAGACTCCGACGGGTTGTTGGCGGCATAGATGTAGAGGTTGGGCAGGTCTCCCAGCAGAATATCTGACCAGGAGTAACCTGTATTACCCAGAGGCGAGCCGGGGAGCCATTCCACCGTCCCATGCATCCCAAAGTGGATGATGGCATGGGCGCGAAATTCCTTCTGAAGCCACTGATAAAAGGCGGCGTACTGGGGATGGGGGGTGAGATCGCGTTCAAACATGAGCCGCATGGGATCCCCGGAGATTCCCAGAGGCGGCTGCACCCCAATCCAGATGTTGCCTAATTGAACTCCCCCCAACAGAAACTCGTCTCCCAGAGTTTTAATGCCCGTATCCGTCAGAGATTTCCAGTTCTTCTCAATCCAGGAGGTACGCAGATAGCCGAGCCAGTCTTCCAGAGTGTGGACAGGGACAGTGGTAGGAGTTTTGAGTTCTGAGTTTTGAGTTTGGAGTTCTAAATTGTCTCCCAACACCTGATCCCCCGCCCCCCGCCCCCAGTCCTTAACCCCTGATTCCTGACTCCTCCCCCCAGCTTTCCAGTTCTCCATTAACTCATCAGCTTCTTTCACCCACTGGATCAGGGTTTCCCCATCTTCAGGCAGGTCGCCAACGGTGTAGCCCTGGGCTTTGAGGGCGTGGAGGAGGTTGAGCAGCGATCGCGGCACGTTCAACAGGGCTGCCGTTCCCACCGCTCCGTAGCCAGGAGGAAAGCCGTAGAGAATAATGGCAATGCGCCGTTCGGCAGGCGGGGTACGGCGCAACTCGATCCAGTGCTTCAGGCGATTGGTCAGGCGTTTGACGCGATCAGGCACCAGGTAGATATCGTCTCCCACCAATCCGCCCAGGGGAATAGGGTCGATCGCCCCATCCAGTTCGGGCAGAGCATACAGTACAACGCTCTGCAAGCCACCCACCCCCTGCCGCGTCCAGGAATGAATATCCTGAATCAACAAAGGAGCCGCTACAAGGTAGGGCACATTTTTGGCGCTCAAAATGCGCCTGGCGACTTCCACCTGCCGTCCCGCTTCCATAGACCCAGCTGGGCCTCCTACCAGCGGAAAGCCAATGGTGGAAACAATGGCATCTACTGGAACCGCTTCCCTTGACAGGGAAGGGGTTTCGATGATTCCCTGTTGCCGCTGCTCCTGTTCATAGTGAGTTGTCATCCAGTCCCGCACGGCAACATGCCCCTCAACCCCATTAATAAAAATGGGTAGTGGAATCAAACCTGCTGCTTCAAATGCTCGAATGAGTTTAGGGATATAGGGCTGTTTGGTGATGACGTGCTTGCGGTAGAGGAGAATGCCGACAATCGCTGAGGAGTGAGGAGAGAGGGGTGAGGGGTGAGGGGGGGAATTTAATGCGGAATTCGGACTTTGAGACTCAGAACGCTGCTGGTACCAGTCCAGATACTTTTTGGGAGACTCGAAGTAGCCAGGGTAGTCCGGGTGCAGAAGCCCCATGTTGGGGGTTTCAATGGGGGTCGGGATTTCGCCAACTTTCAGTCCCAGGTATTTCTCTGCCAGAGTCCAGAAGAGGGCGGCCACGTTTTCGCATCCGCCTGCGTTCCAATAACCGTAGATAATTAGCCAATTGCGCAGATCCTGAACTTTTTGGACGGGGACGAATTTGAGCAGTTTGGGGCCGGTTTTGAGGAAGCTGAGATAGCCAGCCAGCCTGTCTTCTTCCCGTCCACTGCCAAACTTGCTGAGAATAAATTGAATGGGTTTGGGCATCCCTTTGGGCTTGTCGCCAATGGAAAATTTGCCCAACTGGGTCAGGCTCATTAATTCTAGGGCAGACTCAAACACCAGCCGAATAGGAATCGTTTTTACCCGCTCTCGTAGCCACAAAACCTGGTCGTAGTCAAATATCAGGCTGCCGAAGAAAACGTCTGCATCCTGGAGTGCCGCTTCGACCGTCGTGGGGTTGGCGGTGATGTCGCGATCGCTAAACACTCGAATATCCAACTCAGGACAGCGTGCCTGTGCCAGTTGGGCAGCCTGTCGGTACAGACCTGCATTGAAAGACTCAAACCCAGCAATCAGCACAATGCGTTTCATATAAAACCGTTGAACAAGACACAATAACCGTGCTCATGATCCTTATCTTAAAAGGAGCATCTTAAAAGAGCGACTTGATTACGTTTTGCTCATCCAGTTAGAAAATAGGGAGTCAGAAGCCAGGGGCTAGGGGCTGGGGGC
>JAIMBL010000060.1 GCA_023511615.1 Leptolyngbyaceae cyanobacterium HOT.MB2.61 | reverse complement strand
GACCTAACAAGGTAATGATGAGCGGCGCTAGCCGCCATCATTAACGACTCAAAAATCATTACGATTTGGGCACTACCCTCATTACGATAGAAGTATTCAAAATTTATCACTGACTGGAGACAATTGTGAATCAGGATGGCTTTAAGAATTTCCAAATAGGGCTTACTGAAATCAGCCGATTGCTAATGCCTTTCGCCGTTCTCTGGTTGCTGGGAGCTATCGGCCTGGGCTGGCTGGTGAAGTCCTTCCTCATCCTGATTGGCCTGATTCTGGTAACGCCAGTGATTGCGTTCTTTGGGTTTCAGTGGTGGTTGAAGCGAAACCTGATTCAGTCTACCTGTCCGGTTTGTCAGTACGAATTTATGAGCCTGAACAAGGCTGAGTTTCGCTGTCCCAGTTGTGGCGAACCTTTGAAAGCAGAAAATGGGCGCTTCAATCGCCTAACCCCCCCTGGAACCATCGATATCAGTGCAGTTGAAGTGCCTGCCCGGAGAATAGAAGATTAGTTGAGTTGTTAGTTGAGGCGACAGACAACAGGCGACAGGCGACAGGATCGGCAGGGTGACTTCTCACTTCCCTGCTTTAGTTCTGAGAAATAGACAAGATGTAAGGAAATTGCCCGTTGGAGCGATCGCCGACGTAAATCGAGTATGCTCCCTTTGTCCAGCGACCGGGAATATCAATCTTGCCACCAGAATAGCTGTCGGCTGGAACACAGAACTCTTGCCCAGATGGATTGCGAATCAGTAAAGATGGCTGACCACCTGCCTGTAACGTAATTCGCAGGTTAGTGTCTTCGGCTACCTGAACCACATGGTTGGGAGTGGGGGAGATTTGGCCAGCACACCTGCTTGCCTTCTGACTGCCGCCTGAAGTACCGCGGAGTTCAAGGGGTAGAGAGGTTGAGGTGATGGCCACAACATTCTGAGCAAGAACAATTCCTGCTGTTCCCAGCGCGATCGCCCAGGTCATAGGAACAGCCAGCCAACGCAACCGTCGATTCATAATTCTCACCTCACTCATCACCGAAGATTTTTTAGCTATATCCAGTATCTCTGGCTACCAGGCGATCATCGAAGCGCTTGTTCCTGTTCCTCAAGTGTCCCCTAATTTAAAGTTAGCTGTATCCTCCAACCAGGTGAGAAAAGAGCCAATTCTCAGCTCCAGAAACTGAAAGCCGTGAGCTTTTAGTACGAAAATATACAGAGCCGAAAAACTATACGGATTCTATCTCTTTTCCAGGGGATTGATACAGAACACGCCTGAGGAAGAATCTCACTATCAAAAGACTCTTAATCGATTAGTAAGAGCAGAGTACGGAATGGGAAGATATTCTCTTCAGGTTCCTTAACTGTCCTTGCTTTCTGATCTTCAATTGCTCTATAACCCCCTCAGGAATTTTCAACTGGGCGGTTCATTTCACTAAAAAAATTAGTTCAGTTTCTAAGAATTGGGCTAAATTGAATCATGATTGGAGCTCTTGCTGCTGGGTGGTAAGGAGAAGGAACATGAGCGATCTTGAATATTTGGTTTCAACAAAACGAATGGAACCCCTCTGGCAAGGCAGATTGGTTGCACTGGGGAGTGCAGCGATCGCAACAGGGTTGACCCTGGCCACCCCGTCAATGGCAATGGCTCAGGCAGCCTATGGCAGCTACCTTGGTGTTGGGATGTCCTTTGGCGTAACGAGTGGGGCAAGCATCACTTTACCCAACGGGGAAAGAGAAACCTTAGAAAACAATCAAGTCTCTGGGGCAGTTGCTTTCCGTTACAAGTTTCTCAAAGTACCGATTTCTATTAGGACTCAGGCCCTGCTTGGAAATGGGGCGGCTCTTGTTCCCACCGTTTCCTACGATCTTCCTATTAATTGGCGAACCGATGTTTATCTTGGGGTAGGTGCTTCCTTTCCCCTTAGTGGTGATAGAACCACGCCAGTCGGTAATCAGACCGCTTTTGCCTTGCAACCGGGAATCGATTATGTCTTACCTAATTCCAACTTCGTGTTGTTCGGCAATGCAATCATTGCTTTTAATGCCTACCGTATTGGTGGGGGAACGGCGGCTTCTCTTCAGGGAGGGGTTGGCGTCCGATTTTAGAATCGCAATCCTTTGGCGGTTGGCTCCCTTCAGTTCCCTGCTGGCAGGGGAATTGTAGATGGAGATAACTGAAGATCCCACTACGCAAGAACCTTACGCTGCTGAGCAGAAAACTTTGAGGCTGCATTTGATCAAGTTGCCGCCCAAATGGCAGGGAGGCAGGTTCAGCTTTGAAGAATTTACCTGATCAGCTGTGTGCTTGGGTTTGAGAAAAGACATTGCTGAAAAGCAGGATGAATTGAGTGAATGCAGGTTGGAATTTGCCGATGACTCGTGCAGGTTGGCTCTGTTAAATTCTGTAACAGGAACCCCTTCTGTAACAGGAACTTCCAATCCGATAGTTGGATAGGCTCCTGGACTGGAGTTCACCCTTTAGACAGTTTCATTTAGCAACAGACTGGCGCTTGAATGTAGTAGCATTCACTCAATTTAAGATACTACCTGCATGATCGAATTTTCTAGTTTGCTTGGATTTTCCCATACCCACTGCGTTGCTATTTGCGCAGTTCTGGTGCCACTAAACTTGCTGGCAACGCTCCAAACAATTGTCCTGACGGGACTGGAGCGTTTATCCTGGGTGTGGAAAACGGCAGGACTGGCTAGCCTGTGTGCTGGCATCATGGTGTTACATGTCCTCACCTGGTTTTTAATTGGCGTTATTGCAATCCAGACCTTCGTACTGTTGACACTGGGCAGCGTTTGTTTAGGTGTTAACCTGTGGGCAGTTTTCCACCCCCAAAGCCTGCGTCGAATTCTGGTCAGTTTGGGACAAGTTGTTCTAAGGACTGTTTAAACACCTCCTCAAATCCTCGTATTCAGCATTTTGGATCTAGAGTAGATCTGCTATCTATTGCAGCCCTACATGAACGATTCCTCCTGTAACCAGCCACCCAGCAGACAAGTTGACCAGACTGATTCAGAGGCTTACTATCCATCGGTGTCGGATGAAGAGGCTGCCTGGGAGGAAGTAGAGCGAGAACTTGCTTTACCGGGTAGAGATTCAACTCAGGTGAAAGAAAACCAGGGGCATGGGGGTTTCTCTCAGGTAGATTCCCGTTCCCCCGCAGCACAGGTGGCAACCTCCACCCTTCGCCCTCCCCGCACAGTTGATCCATCCAGTCCACTGATGATGGTGGAAACTGCTTTTTTGGCCAGCGCCGCGAGCCTGATCTGGCTAGTCAACTACTATTTCCCGATGGGGCCGGTGTTACAGATATTCTTCCCAATCCCGATCGCCCTCACCTATCTCCGCTGGAACAGTCGCGCCGCCTGGATGGGAGCCTTCGTTTCTGGCTTACTGCTGAGTGTGCTCATGGGTCCCGCTCGCAGCATTCTTTATGTGATGCCGTTTGGACTGTTGGGGGTATTGTTGGGAGTCCTCTGGCGACGGGGTGCAAAATGGGGACTGGCGATCGGAATGGGCTCGCTTCTGTGTTCTTTCGGCTTCTTTTTCCGCATCTGGCTGGTATCGCTTCTGCTGGGGGATGACCTCTGGCTTTATGCCACCACCCAGGTAACTGATCTGCTAGAGTGGCTATTCATTAAGCTGGGGCTGTTGATTCAGCCAGATTTGTGGATGGTTCAGATGGCTGTGATTATCATGGTCTTTCTGAAGAATATTGTTTATATGTTTGTTGTGCATCTGGTTGCCTGGTACTTGCTCGATCGCCTGGGCAACCCTATTCCCCGACCGCCGAAGTGGGTGCAGCTATTGATGGACTATGAGTAAACCCGTCCCCTACTTCCTATCCACTAGCTCCCATTCCCCTATCCACATCTACACTCAGCCAGAACAAGGGCACCGCTGGCTAGAATGCTATCGCGGAAAAGCTCCAGTTTTTGCCTGCGTTTTGGGCTTCACAGAAACAGGATTGATTCCCGGAATTTCAGCGGCAGGGGCAACCCCTGCGGATCGACAGTACACGGCGATCGCCGATGCCGAATTCCTTTACCATGGTCCTCAAGCCGCTCCCCAATACCCACTACCGCCTCTAGAAGTGGGTGCATCCCCGGTGTTAATCTCGCGGGCAGTCGTTGAGGCCCAGCGCATTCCCGTTTTCCTGTTCAACGCCGGATTGCCCCATCCTCCAGCTGTTCCGACGATCGATTTGCAGGGTGCTCCAGCCCGTTGCTTGAGCCAGGGCCAGGCGCTAGATCGGTCCATTGTTGAACAGTTGCTGCAAGCGGGACTGCGATGGGGAGAAAAACTCGCCACTCAGGTTGGCAGTGGCTATGTAATTTTAGGGGAGTGTGTGGCAGGAGGCACGACTACAGCTCTGGCGGTTTTAACCGGCCTGGGGGTGGCCGCAGCAGGCAAGGTAAACAGCAGCCATCCAACCTGTAACCATCGCCAGAAGTGGGAAGTGGTGAAAGCAGGGCTCAGGCAGGCGGGATTGGAAGGGATGCTCTGGACAGCAGAGGATGGAAGGCCATGGAAACTTCGATGTCCAGACAATGATTCCTTAGCGATCGCGGATCGCCCCTTCACCAATGGCCTCCTCCTATCCCACATCCCAGATCCGCTACAGATAGTCGCGGCCATCGGCGATCCAATGCAGGTTGCTGTAGCCGGAATGGCGATCGCAGCCAGTCGTTGCTGTGGAGTGCTGCTGGCTGGGGGAACCCAGATGCTGGCGGTGTATGCCCTGGTACGAGCGATCGCCCAGCGGCATCACTTACCCTGGCAACCTGAACGGGTTGTGGTAGGAACCACTCGCTGGGTGGCAGAAGATCCAACAGGGGATACGGTGGGGCTGGCTCAAACAATCGGTACCGTGCCATTGCTGGCTACCCAACTGAGCTTTGCAGCTTCACGCTTCAGCCAACTACGGTCCTATGAACAGGGCTATGTCAAAGAAGGCGTTGGAGCGGGAGGATGTGCGATCGCCGCTCATCTGTATCAAAACTGGGGGCAAACAGAACTGTTAGACGCAATTGAACAGCTAGCGCAACGGTATCAGAAGCTCAGTCAGAAGTCAGGGATTGGGGAACAGGGACTGGGGGAGCAGGAATTATGAGAGAGCTTTGAGTTTTGAGTTGGCACCTTACTCCTCTCTCCTCACCCTCTCTACCAACGAACAGCCAGCAACTAACAACTGACCATCCCTCCCTTGCCTGTTGCCTGTCGCCTTCAATGAATCCTTTGGGAAAGCAGTTGCTCTTCCAGGGCGGCAATACGATTGTAGGCCGCTGTTAGCTGGGCTGTAAGTCGCTGAATTTGAATTTCTGGTGACAGTTGCTTTTCACCACTCTGGTTAGTGGAGTCCAGATTGTTCAAATCCATCAGAACATCTTTGTGTTCCATGGCACTATCGACTGCACTATGTCCGTACTGAGGGCGATAGCCAGAGGATGTTCTGGTTTCCAGGCGATGAATTTGTTCGGTCCCAAATCGGCACTCAGACACAACCTCTGATACTCTGCTACTCAGTTGTTCAACCAGCTGATACAGTGCATCAACTTTGTTACTCAAAATGCTAACTTGCTTCTGTAGGTTGTCCATTAAGCGCCCCATCTCAAATAGCTAGTTCTACTCAGATTATTCTAGATATCACCCTCCGCAACTGGAGTGAATTCCTGAATCATTTAACCTTTGATTTTGGGGCGATCGCTTAGCAGAAGAATCTCCATTAGGGGCAATTTCTCAACTAACGGTTACACTGGGTTAGGAATACAGTAGCCTGTGTATCAGTCCGTTTGTATTCATCGTCACGCCTGTGAGTGTTTTGCTTCTAAGGATGGATAGATGAAGTAGCGTAGTCTATCCTATGAATCTTCAGATTCTTCAGAAGTTGTTTCAGTTGAATCAAGGTAAACAAAGGAGTATTTCAGTCTGGCTCAATATGGTGAGTCTATCTCGATTGGGAGAAGAGGTTCCTGCGGAACCCCTTTGCACAAAGCCCTTTCATCCATCAACCATCTGGGACTGCTATGTAGCGATCCTATTTTAGATTGTGAAAGAGCTTCCCGTCAGGGAAAGACTTTCATAACTCCCATTGTTCACCAACAATTTAGAACAGCTACAGCGATAGGCGGCTTGAAGGTCGAAAACACTATTTTTCAATAAAAGTGAAGGTAGGAATTTAAGCACAAAGTATTCTGTCAGCAATGATCAAGAAAGTGATCAAGAAAGTCAAAATTTTTATCATTTAATCAAGCAAAAATTTCGATTTAGGCCCCCTTCCTGCTAGTTTTTGCAATTTCTACATATCTTTCACCTGAGGCTTTAATGCCTGTCCATTAATGATGAATCGACGCTCTTTTTTGACTGGTTCTGTAGGGCTAACTTTGGGTAATCTCCTGGCAGGATGTACCGGGCAAAATCATCCTGGTTTGAATGTGCAGATGCTCAATGGTTCGATTCCCCCCCAGGTGCTGAGTGAATTTCGCAAATACTTGAGACAATCCTCCAATCCGGCAAAGGTCAACTTTTTGCCGGAATCTCAAATCCAGACACTGTTCTCCCTACTGCAAACCTGGAAACAGCAGAGCCGTGAAAAGAATCCTTCTACCAGCTCTTTCTGGGATTGGATTCCATTTCTGGGCAATTCCCAAAGGCGAACTATCCCTGACTTAGTAACCCTGGGCGACTATTGGTTGAGCCAGGCAATTCGACAGAAGCTGATTCAGCCGCTACAACCAGCAAAATTGAATGGTTGGAAATCGCTGGTCCAAGCGCCCTGGCAATTGTTGGTGACCCGCGACTCGCAGGGACAACCCGATCCAAAGGGTGAGGTTTGGGCAGCCCCCTATCGGTTTGGAAGCACGGTCATTGCCTATCGACAGGACATCTTTAAAGAGAAGGGTTTGCAGCCCCCAGAGGATTGGAATGATCTCTGGCGACCGGAATTGAAGAGACAAATTTCGCTACTTGATCAACCCCGCGAGGTCATTGGTCTTGTTCTTAAAAGCCTGGGCGCATCTTACAACACGTCAGAGCTTGGTTCGGTGCCTGAGTTGGAGTCTAAGTTGCAGGCTCTTCAGTCCCAGGTTAAGCTTTACAGTTCGGATGCCTATTTGCAGCCCCTGTTGTTGGGCGATACCTGGTTAGCGGTGGGCTGGTCTACGGATGTGCTACCGATGATGCAGCGGAGTCAAGCGATCGCCGCCATCATCCCAAAATCTGGAACTGCTCTCTGGGCAGATCTCTGGGTCCGCCCAGCCCAAAGCACAACTGCTATCCCTCCTTTGGTGTGGGAATGGATTAACTTCTGCTGGCAACCTGAGATTGCCGCCCAACTCTCTTTGCTGAGTAAGGCGACTTCACCCGCTATCCTACAGACAGAGCCAGCCAATCTGCCACTGGCACTTCGCTCCAGCCCGCTTCTCTGGCCAAAGGATGAGACGCTGGAAGCGAGTGAATTTTTGTATCCTCTACCTGAGTCGAAAATTACTGAGTACCAGCAGGTATGGAAACGCCTTCGCCAGGCGAGCTAGGTCGCCCTCGCAGACCCGATTTACCCTTGTAGTCCAGGAGGGCGGCGCAGGTGAGGGGGGTTTCTGGTTGGATGAAGGAGGCGTATTTTGCTGACCCGTAATCCAGAACTGAGGAAGAGATAGATAACTCCTTTTGGAGTTGCCCAATCACAGGGTTGAAATCGCAGGTATAGGCTGCCAGGAAATTTGATCGATTGTCAAAGATGCGGATGTTGTAACCGTAGCTTCTGGCAACCGTACCAAATTCATGGATGAAGGTGTAGCGTTCGAGGTAGTCAATCATGCTCCAGAGTTGACGGTTCACAACAAAATCAACTCGTCCAGGTTGACGACCGTTGCCAGGGTAGGCAATCCAATTTTCAATTAACTTGTTACCGTAACGTTCTTGTGCGGCATATTGCTCCCATACCCACCAGAGACTGGGAATGGTCAACCCTGTGCGGGAAATGGTGGTAGCGGTAACAGATGCGGGCGGAGTGTTACCCGGTTTAAGGTGATTGAGGTCTAAAGGTTCCAGGTCGGGCTGGAGGGTAGGGGGTTTCGCCGCTTCCATAGAAGGGGCATCCTGGGCGATCGCGCGCCCCCCCTCTCCCCACCTTCCGCCTCCCACACCCAGGATTAACGATGTGATTAAACCGACCCAAACCAAGCGACTAGGCCAGTTTTCTGGAGATATTGAGCGAGGTCTACAAAAGGTAGCGGGTGTCATGCCATTCGCTTCGATGGACGGAGGCACTGGTTCGTTTGCGCCAGGTAATTTCTCCACGGGCTGTTTTAATGAGCGCATTTTCAACAGCATTGACCAGATCTCGCCAGGAAAGTTCCTCCCGTCCAAGTAATTCCTTGAGCCCTTGCAGCGCTGCCGTCGATTCCTGTTCTTCCTCCACTTTGAGGGGGGTAACTGCTCGCAAAGGATCTCGCTGAACGGCTGCGATCGCCTGCCTTACCGCGGTTTTAATCTGGTCGTCCATCCCTCGCCGGGCACGGTTTCGTTGTTGTTGCCAGCCTCGCTCACTCGTAGCATAAAGCGGGGGAAGGCGATTCAGCGCATAGGCAACCACCTCCGCTTTATTCACATAGCCAGCAACTTTGGCCGGTAGTTTCTGATATTGCTTCTCAACCTCTTCCACAACGAGGGACTCCATCACGTTGCGGTAGGTTTGGGCTTGCTCAGGCTGCATAGTACTCATTACGTGACTTCAGGAACAGCAGTAAATGTCTTTCAATCAATATCCGTTCACTAGACGATGAGATGCGATAGCTGAGATGCGATAAACCCTGGACGGATATTTCAATGGGGCAGATATTTCAATGGGGCAAATGACAATTTAACTAGCAACTTATATTTAACTTTAAGCTTGAATTTAATATGAGGAGCATAAGATTAAAAATTAGTTTAATTCGTAGTTAAAATCTATCAGTCTGGGGCAGGAACTTACAAGTTATCTTGAATACCTTTCGGTTGCCCTATTCCCAGAGCCTGCGTCCAGGGTTGCCATTTAGCCGCTGATGGGCATCTCTTAAGAGATTGGGAATATTCAGCTGTTCTGGGCATTTGGGTAAACAATCTCCACACTCCGTACATCGGTTACCTTTGTTACCCGGAAACCAGTGACCGGCATTTTCAAACATTCGGTAACGGTATTTTCCAAATTCAATCATGTCATAGGCAACTGCTAGATTTCTTAGCCGCAGCACCTCTGGGATATGAATACCCTCCGGGCAGGGAAGGCAGGCATAGCACTGGCTACAACGTTCTGTAGTTAGAGTACGCATTTGATGGATTTGCAGCCGCTTGAGAGCTTCTGTCTCTTCTGGAGTCAGCGGGAAATCCTGGTCTGCTAGTAATAGCGGTAACTTCAACTCCTGGGGATTGGCAGGCCCCACACTGAGGGTTGTGATCCGGGGATCACTCAACAAAAAACGATAATTTAGTTCCAATGGGGAAAAAGGCTGGCACAGGTGCTCCAGGGTGGAGGATGGGGTATAGAGCATTCCCCCTTTATCGGCTGGAGAAATAATGAATATTCCCATATCTTTTTGATGGGCGATCGCAATTGCAGCCGCATTCCGCTGGAAGAAATAGGTGTAATGTAGATTGACAAATTCAAACAGGTCAGTTGCGATGGCCGCCAGAATCACCTCCAAAAAGCCGTGGGTGGAAAATCCCACATGCCGCACTCGTCCATCGGTAACCGCCTGCTGAACCGCCTTCATACAGCCCTGGTCAGCCTTGACCCATTCCAGATGTTCCCAGGTATTTAAGCCATGAATCGCCAACCCATCCAGATAGTCCAGGCTCAGGCGTTCCAGGGATTCATCAATGGCTCGTGCCATTCCAGCAGCATCGGGGGTGGGAGGAATTTTTGTTGTGATGTGAAGCTGCGATCGGGGAACTGGCAACCCCGATTTGAGTGCAGCCCCCAGGAAAGATTCGCTCTTGCCATATCCTCTGGCCGTCTCCAGATGGTTGATACCGAGGGCTATAGCCTGTTGGACAGTATGGCAGGCAATGTCTTCTGATGCCAAACAGCGCATCGTGCCCAGGGAAAACAGGGAAAGCTGGAGATTGGTTTTGCCAAAGCGACGAAACTTCATGGGATGGCCAAATCATGGAGGGTCAGCAGTGCCCACCCTACGATAATGCT
Organism: Leptolyngbyaceae cyanobacterium HOT.MB2.61; assembly: GCA_023511615.1. Lineage (GTDB taxonomy): Bacteria > Cyanobacteriota > Cyanobacteriia > Leptolyngbyales > Leptolyngbyaceae > Leptothermofonsia. The sequence continues at coordinate 12,738 of JAIMBL010000060.1, read as the reverse complement.
GTCCACCCGCTCGATACAGGCAGGCTTATTTTTCCATCCTACCGGGGTATTTTGTTTTTCTGAAATTACCTAACTATTGCTGCTTTCCTCGCTGCTGCTAAATTTGCCCCGCTGCACAAAGTCTTCTGGGCGCAGATTGGAGATAAAGTCCCGGAAGGCACGACGCTCAGCCTCGTCAGCGTCCCGATCAACCGGAATTGAAGCATCAGCAACAACTTCTTCCATGACCCAGATAGGGCTGTTAGTGCGGAGGGCGATCGCGATCGCATCACTCGGTCGGGCATCGATTTCCTTTTTTGTTTCTCCCTGAGAGACAGTCAACAACGCGTAGAAAGTATTGTCCTGTAAGGAGTGAATCACAACCCGCTCCAAGGTCATGTCCCACTCCTCCATCAAATTGACCAGTAGGTCGTGGGTGAGGGGGCGGGGAGGAGCCTGATTTTCCAGAGCATTAATGATTGCTTTCGCCTGATCTTGCCCAATATAAATCGGAAGTTGTCGCCGGTCAGTAGAATCTCTCAGCAACACAATCGGGCTGCGGGTTGCTGCGTCCAATGCAATTCCAGCGACTCTCATTTCAATCATTGTCTTAGCCCCTAGAATACCTGAAGCAAAGGAAAAAACGAGGTAAAAGAACGAGTTGGGACTGGAGGGAACATTAACATACTGATGTACTGATTATCCAGCATAGATTCAGCAAAGCAACGTTTCACTGAAAAAACCACTCTCAGCCAGCCTAAGTTCAGCGGATAGGACAGATTTCACCAAGAAAAAAGTTTGAGATCCAGGTTAAGCCAGCCATGTCACGATCAGAGGTACCTGATACTTAAGTATGCCCTGATTTATGCCCTGATCCTAAATGATCATCCCTTAAATTGGACAGTCTAAATGAAGACTTCTAAATTGCCTGCAAGAGCTTAATTGGAGGGAAATTGGGCAGATTGGTCAAAAATTCATTATTTTTCGGGAGTAACCGTGTTTACAGGCTTAATTCAAGGATTGGGAACCCTTCAACCTCTTGGAGCTGATCAATTACAAATCACCTGCTCTCCAGTGGTGTCCAGATTGATACTGCAAGACTTAGCCATTGGAGACAGTGTTTCTGTGGATGGGGTTTGTCTGACGGTAGTAGAAATTTTGCCCCAGGGGTTTATTGCCGTAGCCTCGCCGGAAACTCGCGATCGCACCACCTTCGGTCGCATTCATGGAATCCCCGTCAACCTGGAAACCTCTCTACGGGTTGGCAGCAAACTGGGTGGACACTTTGTTACTGGACACATTGATGGCATCGGTTATCTACGAGAAGCCATCCAGACGGCAACCTCCTGGGAAATGGCCTTCACTACCGACGACCCACGGGTTACCCGCTACATCATCCCCAAGGGAAGCATTGCCATAAACGGCATCAGTCTTACCGTTGCCGATTGTGATCCATCTGGTTCCTGGTTCAGGGTAGCCGTTATCCCCCACACCTACGCCGAAACTAATCTGCAATACCTCCGCCCCGGTAGCCCCGTCAACCTGGAAGGGGACATTCTGGGCAAGTATGTCGAAAAGTTTCTCCGATTGGATGCATTCCCAGGCCCCACTGTGCCTTCACCACACCATGAGAGCCTAAGTACCTCTTTTCTGGCAGAACATGGATATTTGTAGGAACCAGAGGGGAAAAGGGGAGAAGGATTTGATAGAGGCAACAGACTACAGGCAAGAGGCTCCCAGCCCCTACTCCCTGCCTCCTGACCTTTTTCTCCCTGCGGTAGTGCCCGAATCGTAATGATTTTTGAGTCCCTAATGATGGCGGCTAGCGCCGCCGCTCATGACCTTGTTAGGTCTACCCTCCCTTCTTCCTTAGCCTCTAACCTCTTTCCTCTCTGCCAGATACAGAGCCTTCACCAGTTGAGCAAGAGCGTATTCCAGTTGCTGTCCGGCATCCATCGCAACCCAGCCCTCTGGAGTGAGTTGACGAAACTCGAAGTGGAGGTGAGGACCGGTGGAGTTGCCCGTGCTACCGACCCGTCCGATTGCCTCACCCTGCTTAACCCACTCCCCTGGTTTTACGAAAATCTCAGACAGGTGGGCGTAGAGGGTTTGCTGAGTCCCTTTGTTATGCTCCAGGCTAATGGCCAGACCGTAGCCACCCAGGAAATCGGCGATCGCTACCCGTCCAGCAAACGCCGCCAGCACGGGTGTACCGAGGGGAGCAGCCAGGTCGGTGCCAGAGTGAAAGCGCTGGTCGCCCGTGATGGGGTGGGTGCGCCAGCCAAACATGGAAGAAATCGGAGCTGGAATTGAGAGGGGAAAGATCAGCCGGATATTGCCATTTCCCAGCCGTCCTGGTGGGCGTACCGTTCGTTTGTAATAATCCCAAACGTTTGAGGAGGGAATCACTACACTGAGTGAACCTACCCCTACGGCTGAAACAGGACGGCTACCAGTTCTGCCCAAACTGGCAACTGTTTCTCGCTCCACTGGGGGAGGTGGACAGATGCTTCCAGGAACAGCCCTTCTGTGGCTCAGCACAGTCTGGCAACCACTGGAGCGCTCTGACAGGATGATGGCTGTGGGAGCATCATAGCCTGCCTTTGCACGGGGTAAAACAACCGTTGGCTCCTTTACTTGGTCCAGGGAAGGTGAGGGAGCCGGAGAAAACTCTGGAACCGTTGGCAGTGGAGCAACTTCAGTGACTTCAGGAGCAGCGGGAGGAGCAATTTCACCTACCTGCCCCCCTGGTTCCAGAATGACTTCGGTGGGAGAATTCTGAGCCAGCGCCACACTGCTGAAAAGACCAGCACTTCCAATTAGGCTCAACCCTTGAACCAGGAAAAAACGCTGGAAGGCTGGGTTTCTCCGGGCTTTGGAGACAGTATTTGGGGTCATCTGGCACTCCTCAGAAGTTAAGCAATCCCATTGACTGGACGGTTCTCCTGGCTTGCCGGTGAAAGAGTAGCTTATGCTACTCTTTCATCTCAAACAAAATCCCTGAAATATTGATTTTGTTTTGGGGATAGGCGAGGCTTATCACCAAACTCTCAGAAGAGCCGACTGGACATTTAGTCGTTTCCGTCAGTCATTAAGTTCCACCTGGTTGAGGCGATGAAGACTCATAACCAAGACTGATTGTACCTGGCTTTAGCAAAACTTCCAGGGGTCGGTTAGGGGGGGACGCTGGAAATGGTTCGGAACTGCTGGTATCAGTTGGTTGAAGCTGGACTCGCAGTTCGCCCCTGGGAGTGATGCCGACGATCGCCCCAGCTTGACCGTTGAGCCAGACGGGGCGATCGCGGTAGGCCAGCAATTCCAGATAGGAAGGCAGCAGAGCCTCAATTCCTTCCACCTGCCAGCGCTGGTAACCCGACAGCACTCCATAGAGAGTGAGGGCAGCCAGCATCTCCAACGACTCGATCAAAGGGGTTTCCTGTCGTTCCAGATAGGACTTCAGGTTAATTCCTGGTTCCGGTACCGGGTTTGCCCAATTCAGCCCTACTCCAACCACCGCTTTAGTCATACGCTCCTGACTAATTCGCGTTTCAGTCAAAACGCCACCCAGCTTGCGCTCCTCCAGAATCAGGTCATTCAGCCACTTCACCTGAACCGGAAGTTGGACATTAACTCCACTCAACCTGGCCGGAATGGTACGCAAAACCGTGGCAATTCCCCAGGTGGAGCAGAGCGTTAACTGGGCACTGTATTCGATGGGCAGATCAGGAGCCAGCAGCACAGAAAGGTACAGTCCACCGGGCAGCGAAGACCATTGCCTGCCCCATTGCCCCCTTCCCGCAGTCTGTTGCAGGGCTATTACAACCGTTCCTGCAGGAGCTCCCTGTTCCAGAAGTTCCCAGGCCGTCTGATTGGTGGAAGCGAGGCTGTCAAACCAGTAAAGCGATCCAGCAGGAAATTCTGAAGCGCTGCCAGAATCCGCGCTCTGCACAATTCGATAGGCGGCTTCGAAGCGTTGTTGACTGAATGGGATGGGTTTCACTGCGGGGAGGAGGGGAGGAAGGGGGGAGGAGAGGCGACAGAATCAGGGTTTCAAGGAGTCAGACTTCTATAGCAGTCCTAAATGATTTGTGAAAGTAAAGGTCTTTGTGAAAAGGGATTCTGCCGGAATTCCTTTTCATAATCCAGATAGGATCGCTATATCTATTGTCGAGATTCTGTGATCAAGTCACTGGCGACTGTGATTAGTAAAAAGACGCCTGCGATCGCAAGAGCAACTACTCGACTATGAGTGCTGGAGAGAACCATAAGGGCCAGCACAATCAGGGTTGGAAGTTTGTTTTTAACAAACCCATCCAGTACCTGTCTCAGGTCAGTCAGCAGTTTTTTCCGTTCTATCAGGGGTTTTCTGTCGGTGAAGTAGGTAAAGATGCGGCCAGTTGTTAACAGTAGAAATAGTTTACTGCGAGTGGCGGTGTAGTAGTCAGGGCGAAGTTCCAGGGCATGGTTGAATTCAGCGATCGCCTCTTCCACCCTGCCCAGTTTGCGTAGGGCCAGTCCCCGCTGGTGCCACAGCCTGTAGTTGTCGGGATCCAGGGCAATCGCCTGATCGTAGCTTTCGATGGCTTCCTCATCCCGGTGCAGTTTTCGTAGAGCGAATGCCCGCAGGCTCCAGAGTTCGGAATCGGCTGGATTGAGTTCCAGGGCGCGATCGCAACTTTCAACTTCTTCTTCGTAACGGTTCAGCTCCTTTAAGAGCAAGACTTTGATTCGCCAGTGGTTGAACTCATCCGGTTTCGCAGTAAGTGCGTGATCACAACTATCGAGGGCTTCTTCATGGCGATCCATTTTTGCCAGTGTCAGGGCCCGTAAGCTCCAGAGATGGTGGGTATCGGGCTTAATTTCCAGGGCCCGGTCGTAACTGGCGATCGCCTCTGAATATCGCCGCAATTCTGATAGGAGCGCAGCCCGTTCTTTCCAGGCGTGGTAGTCATCGGGCTGAAGCTGAACCCAATAGTTATAGCTCTCTAGCGCCGCTTCATCGTTGCCAATCGCCTTCAACGCTCTGCCCAAATTCCTCCAAATAGCCCCTTCTCTGAAACCCAGTTCCACTGCCTTGTAATAGCTGGTGATTGCAGCCTGATACTGACCCAATTTCAGGAACACATCCCCCCGATTTCTCCAGGCTCTAGCGTATTCCGGATCAATTTGCAGAATTCGGTCATAACTGGCAATTGCGTCCTCATGCCGGTCGAGCTTTTCCAGGGAAAGGCCCCGGTTATACCAGGCCGTGCAGAAGCCAGGAGCAATTTCCAGAGCGCGATCGTAGTTCTCCACAGCTTCTTCATACCGTCCCAGGTTGTGGAGCGAAATTCCCCGCCTATGCCATACCACGTAATGGTTGGGATTGATTTCCAGGGCGCGATCGCAACCCTCAATAGCTTCCTCGTCCTGTCCCAGGTTCCTCAGCGCACCTGCCCGCGCCAGCCATGCACGGTAATAATCTGGCTTCAGTTGAACGGCCTGGTCAAAACTGGTAACCGCTTCTTCATATCGTTGCTCCTCCGCCAGTAGCTTCCCTTGCTGGTAAAGCAGGAGTGCCCGGATATTTTCAGAGGTTTCCGGATCTTGAATCCTCTGGCAGCGTTCTTTGGGGGTCAGAGCAGAGTAAAACTGATAGTCCAGTTCTGAAAAATCATCCGCTTGGCTCATAGGGTCGCCCAGAGATAGTAGACTGTCTGACGGGGGAAAATTGGGATAACCACCCGTCCCTAACCATTCAATGGTAGTGACGCATTGTAATAGCTGGGGTGATGTTTTTAGGGTGCTCGGCACTCTTAAAAAGTCATTCCTAAAAGTCATTTCTACACGGGGCTAACCCATTCAATGTCTAATAAGGATCGTTCTATGAGTGCAGAACTAGACGCCGCTACCTTAATGAAAAAACAAGTTGGAGAAGCGGCTGCCGCTAGAGTACAGTCGGGTTCTATTGTTGGTCTGGGAACGGGGTCAACGGCGGCTTTCATGATTCAGTCGCTGGGCGATCGCCTCAAATCGGGTGAACTGAAGGACATTAAAGGGATTACCACTTCATTTCAGGGAGAAGTGCTGGCGCGGGAGAATGGGATTCCCCTGACTACGTTGAATGAAGTTGATCATATCGATATTGCGATCGATGGAGCAGACGAGGTTGATCCGCAAAAGAATCTGATCAAGGGCGGTGGTGCTGCTCACTTTCAGGAGAAGCTGGTTGCCGCTTTTGCCAGACAGTTCATTGTCATCGTAGACAGTAGCAAGCTGGTCAATAAACTGAATCTGGGATTCTTGTTGCCAGTTGAAGTTGTGCCAAAAGCGCTGAATCCAGTGTCAAAGGCAATTGAGCAACTTGGTGGAAAGCCTCAACTCCGAATGGCGGTGAAAAAGTCTGGCCCGGTCGTGACGGATCAGGGCAATCTGATTCTTGATGTGAAGTTTGAGAACGGGATCGATCATCCGGCTGAACTGGAGAAAACCCTCAACAACATTCCCGGCGTACTGGAAAATGGCTTATTTGTCGGATTGACCGACTTGGTTCTGGTGGGTGAAGTAGTGGATGGTAAGCCCGTTATCCGGGAAATCTAACCATACTCTCGCGGAAATGTATCTAATCGTTGCAATGGGGAACTCTAGCAGTGTAACAGTTTATACCGCTTAGTGAATGCGCGTCGATCGAATTTTTCTTGATCTACTTGACTGGATCAGACGAGTCCTCTGGGCCAAGAAAGATAAAGCTATCAGCAAGCCTTACGAAATCCTCAAGCAGTACAGAGGGAAGCAGGGCATTCTCAAGCTGGTGGCCCGCGATACGCCAACGGCTGTCCGCACCTATATTTTTTCGCCCTTTCAGGCACCTCAGACCTACCGTGTCCAGCCTAAAAAGGATATTCACATTTGTCTGGATCATCTCTGGCAAACAAGGGAAACTAGGGCTAGACAGCGATCGCACCCCTCATCTCAGAAACCTCGTCGTCGATTCGTCAACAGCCATCGAATTACTGTATTTGAAGCCTCTCGCTTTCTCAACAAAGACGGTACCTACAACACCAATCCCCTCTATTCAGAAGACCTGAATCTGATTGGCAAAGCGGCTTACCGTGACCAGTTAGCCATTCCAATTGTGGATGATCTGGCCATGCTGCTAAAAGAATTTCCAGTCGATACGATTGATTGGAGATATGAGATTGAAACTGGCTGTAAGCGCCATTTAGGAGCGCAGTGGAGACCGGAGAGGGATAAGGGGGTGGGGTGAAGGTGGTTGTTAGTTCATCACTCCTCCCCCATTCCTCCCCACTCCTCCAAAACCGCTTTACTCTGTATAAGTACCTCTATTTTCTGCCTGTGGAATGGAATACAGACGATTTGGACGCACAGAGTTGCAGATGCCTGTCTTTTCCTGCGGCGGGATGCGGTATCAGTACAAATGGCAGGATTGTTCCATGCAAGAAGTGCCGCGCGAAAATCAGCAAAATCTGGAAGCAACTATCCGGCGATCGCTGGAACTCGGCATTAACCACATTGAAACAGCACGGGGTTATGGCAGTTCTGAAATGCAACTGGGACAAATTCTGCGAACTCTTCCCCGTGAGGAAATCATCGTTCAAACCAAGGTTTCTCCGGAAGCAGATCCAGGGGAGTTTCGCGGCAAATTTGAAAGATCCCTCTCCTACTTGAAGCTGGACTACGTTGATCTGCTGGGACTGCACGGAATCAATACGTTGGACCTGCTGCATGACTCCATTCGCCCTGGAGGGTGTTTGGATGTGGCACGACAGTTTCAGAGAGAGGGGAAGGTTCGCTTTATCGGGTTTTCAACCCATGCTCCAACAGAAGTGATCTTGCAGGCCATCGAAACCAACCAGTTTGATTATGTCAACCTGCACTGGTACTACATTTATCAAAACAACTGGCAGGCCATTGAAGCGGCTACTCGGCTGGATATGGGGGTGTTTATTATCAGCCCGTCCAATAAAGGGGGAATGCTATACGAACCGCCCCGTCGTCTGGTTGAGCTCTGTCATCCCCTGAGTCCGCTCGTGTTCAATGACTTGTTCTGCCTCAACCATTCCCAGGTTCATACTCTCAGCATTGGAGCTGCCAGACCTCAAGATTTTGATGAACACTTGCAGGCATTGGATTTACTCGATAGGGCAGACGAAATATTACCTCCCATTATTGAACGGCTGGAACAGGCCGCGATCGCTCGCCTAGGCGAAACCTGGTACAAAACCTGGCACGTTGGCCTACCCACGCCTCAGGAAACACCCGGTGGGTTGAACATTCCCGTAATTCTATGGTTAAGAAATTTAGCGATCGCCTACGACATGGTGGAATACGCCAAAATGCGTTACAACCTGCTGGGCCAGGCAAGCCACTGGTTCCCTGGAGCCAGAGCTGAGCAGGTCGATCGAAATGCGCTGAAGGCCTGTCTGGTCAACAGTCCCCATGCAGATAAAATTCCAGACCTGCTGCAAGAAACCCACCAGCTATTAGTCGATCAGCCCATGCAGCGGCTTTCTCAACAGTAGAAACCAGGGAAAGAGAGGAGACAGAAGCCAGAAGGGGAGTAGACGAGTGACAGGGTAAGGAGTAGAGGAGTAAACAAATGCTTCCCATTTCCTAACCGAGGATTGCTGGGTTCTCCCAGCTTCCCAGTGAAAGAGTAGCGTAAGTTACTCTTTCATCTCAAACAAAATCCCTGAAATATTGATTTTGTTTTGGTGATAAGCGATGTTTATCACCAAACTCTCAGGAGAGCTGCTCGCTGTAGATATATCAACAATTATTTCAACCTTTGCTTCTCTGTTAATCAATATTCCTATCTTCTGAAGTTTTGTTCATACTTATTAGCTATAGCGTTCACAAACAGGTTGTGAACAAAGGGGTGTGGGGGCTTCGCCCTCCACGCAGGGATTCCACCCCTGCACCCCGTTCAAACTCAAGAAAGGATGGCTGTAAATACTTATTAGCTAAATTTTGTTAGCTAAATTTTGCCAGTTTTCTAATCGATAAATTTGTTCAGGATGGACTCTTTGAAGCCGCGCATTTACCGGATTAAAACTTCATGACAATACTAACCTGGGTTCTTATGTTGAAAAGAATTCTTAATAGGGAAAGAATCTCTTGTTGACTCTTAAATTGGCCGTGATACATTGGATATACTTTCAGAAAAAGATCCTGGAAAAAGATCTTGCAAGATGCCAAGGGGAGGAAACAATGGCTGATACTCAAAGTTTAATTCGTTCCTTTGATCAGGTTTACGATAATCCGGTTTTGTTAGACCGATCCGTTACTGCACCCATCTGTGAAGGGTTTAATATCGCTCTGGCGAGTTTTCAGGCGCTCTATTTGCAGTATCAAAAGCATCATTTTGTAGTTGAAGGTGCTGAGTTTTATTCCCTCCATGAGTTCTTCTCGGAAAGCTATGAACAAGTTGAGGGATACGTTCATAAAATTGGAGAGCGGCTGAATGGGTTAGGCGGCACTCCAGTTGCGAGCTTTTCAAAGCTAGCCGAGTTGTGTTGCTTTACCCCCGAACCCGATGGGGCCTTTAGCTGCCGCCAAATGGTAGAAAATGACCTGAAGGCAGAGCAAGCCATTATCACCGTACTCAGACGGCAGGCAGGGCAGGCAGAAAGCCTGGGCGATCGCGCCACCCGTCTGATGTACGAACAGATGCTGTTGGAGACTGAGGACCGGGCATTCCATCTCGCCCACTTCCTGGCCCACGACAGTCTCACACTGGCCTACGTGCAGAGTTCGAATAACTAGAAAGAATCGGTTCTCCCAGCTTGCTGGTGAAGGAGTAGCTTAGGCTACTCTTTTATCTCAAAGAAAATCCCTGGGATACTGATTTTGTTCTGGTTATATGCGCTTATAACCAAACTCTCAGGAGAGCCAAAGAGTCTAGAGACGTCAGGAGCCAGAAGCCAGGAGTCAGATTAAATCCCTCCTGGTTTCTGGCTTCCACCTTTTATCTCCCAGTTTGTCTTCCCGTTTACAGAGTTTACTGCCCTGAACGCTAGAATTCGAGATACGTCTTTCGCAATCTTTTCCAGATCCACTGTTTTGCAAAGCTTCCCTGCCTACTTGCTGGTTTTTCATGGTAGCTGCGATCGTCGCCCCCAGGAGGCAGCCAGGGGACTGTCGCGATTTTTCTGCCAGCGAATTCAGTACTTTAAACTTGCATCGCTGGTTGGAGCTAAAACCACTACCGTTGAGCCTGAAGAACCATTACTACTTAACGGAAATTTAGCCATTCCAGAGTTTTATGACGTGGATGAAGCGTCCGGCTTAGAATTGAATTCACCCACTGTTGAAGTGGCTTCTCTCGAAGGATCTTCCACCTCGCTTCATGAGCAGATCGTAGACTTTGGGCACCAGTTCTGGACAGCAGCAGCAAACCTCGACCTCTCTGCCCCCCTCAGAATTCTAGTCTTGCCATTATTTCTGCTTCAGGGCGTCCATGTGATGGAAGACATTCCCTCAGAGGTCGCTTTAGCCCAACAGATATTAGGGCAGTCATTCCAGGTGGAAATTGCTCCCCATTTGGGTTCCCATCCAGGGCTGTATCGTCTCATCACTGAGCGGATGGCTGCGGTGCCCGCAGAAGCCTGGATTTTGCTAGCTCACGGTAGCCGCCGCCCTCATGCAAACTGGGCAATTGAAGCTTTGTCAGAGCGATTGGGGGCGGTACCTGCTTACTGGTCTGTTCCTCCCAGTCTGGAAACGCGCTTAAGTGAACTGGTGGGCCTGGGCTTAAAAAAAATTGCGATTTTTCCCTATTTCCTCTTCAGGGGTACTGTGACGGACGCGATCGCCCAACGGGTTGTCGATCTTTCCCGCCAATTTCCCAACCTCAGTCTGTCCTTCACCTCGCCGTTAGAAGCCTCTCCTGAGCTGGCAGACCTGCTGGTGGAACTGGCAAGGAGGATTCCCCAATGACTTATTCAGGCAAAGTTTATTTAGTCGGTGCCGGACCTGGAGATCCGGGATTAATGACCCTGAAAGGTAAAGCGCTGCTGGAATGTGCCGATGTGGTGATTTATGATGCGCTGGTTAGCCCGCCTATTTTGGGAATGATTAACCCGCAGGCAGAGCAGATCAACGCAGGAAAACGGAAAGGAATGCACTCAATGCTGCAAGAGGATATCACTCAATTGCTAATCGAAAAGGCAAAAGAGGCAGTGATCGTGGTGCGGTTGAAAGGAGGGGACCCGTTTATTTTTGGGCGCGGTGGTGAAGAGATGGAGGCGCTGGTCGAAGCTGGAATCCCCGTAGAAGTGGTGCCGGGAATTACTTCTGGAATTGCGGCTCCTGCCTATGCTGGCATTCCGCTAACCCACCGGAACTATAGTTCTTCAGTAACCTTTGTCACCGGGCACGAAGGGGCGGAAAAATACCGTCCTGCTGTAAACTGGCAGGCGATCGCCCACGGTTCCGAAACCATGGTTATTTACATGGGGATTCATAACCTGGCAGCGATCGTTGAGCAATTGCTGGCCGCTGGGCTCAGTTCCGCAACTCCTGTTGCCCTGGTTCGCTGGGGAACTCGACCCAACCAGGAAGAATTAACAGGTACTCTGGAAACCATTGTGCAACAGGTGGAGGAAAAGCAGTTCGGGGCTCCGGCGATCGCGGTGATTGGCTCAGTGGTCAATCTTCACTCAGTTCTGTCTGCCTGTAGACCTTTTTGCTTTCCATCTCAACCCTTGATTTTCCCAACGACTGAGCCTACTCGATGAATGTTGCCCTTTTCTTTCAAAATATTCTTAATGGACTTTCTATTGGCAGTGTCTACGCCATTTTTGCTCTGGGATATACCCTGATCTTTTCCATTCTGGGGATCATCAATTTTGCCCATGGAGCGGTGTTTACCCTGGGAGCCTATTTCACCTACGCCCTGATGGGTGGTGCATTTGGCTTCAATGGATTACTGGCAAATGCCCAACTGCCGCTGAGTCTACCATTCTGGTTAGCGACATTTTTGAGTGGGATTTTGGCGGGACTCGTTGGAGTAGCGATCGAACGATTGGCTTTTCGTCCTTTACGGCGCAGGCAGGCAGACCCTTTACTAACCGTCGTTTCCAGTCTGGGCGTAGCGCTGATTATTGTAAATGTGATTCAGTATCTGGTGGGTGCAGAAAACTACACCTTTCCAGCAGACACGTTTGGTAATTTGCCACCTGCTATTAACTTTGGAAGTGCTGACAACCCCATTCCCATCCGTACTGTGCAGATTGTGATCTTTCTGGTTTCGGTGATTATCCTTGGCATTCTGACTTACTTAATTAACGCCACTAAGTACGGTAAAGCGATGCGAGCAGTGGCAGAAGATCCAACAACAGCCAGTCTTTTGGGAATTAATACTGATCGCTTCATTGTCCTCACCTTTTTTGTCAGCAGCTTTCTGGCAGCAGTGGCCGGATCTCTGGTTGGTTCCAGTGTCAGCATTGCCGGTCCCTATTTTGGAATTGGCTTTGGCCTGAAAGGACTGGCAGTGATTGTGCTCGGTGGTTTAGGCAGTATTCCCGGGGCAGTGATTGGGGGATTGTTGATTGGGCTGGTGGAGGCGTTTGTACCGGGTGAATATTCGGCTTACAAGGATGCCGTTGCATTTGGCATTCTATTTATTGTGCTGCTGGTAAGACCCCAGGGGCTGTTGGGCCGAACTTACACACAGAAAGTGTAAGTAGGTAGACATCATTAATTGGAAGCAAGGGGAGTGGGGGCGTTGCCCCCAGGCAGGGGGTTTCACCCCCTCCA
>JAIMBL010000006.1 GCA_023511615.1 Leptolyngbyaceae cyanobacterium HOT.MB2.61 | reverse complement strand
GGTGGAAGGGGCAGGGGATTGGTGCCTGGTGGTCGAGGACCAGGAGAGTTTTGAGTTTTGAATTGCGAGTTTCACCTCACACCTCACCCACAGCCATCAACTTCCTCTTACCGAACAATGAGACGTTTGATAGATGGCATTTGAAGGGATTGGCGGGCTTCTCGGCGAATATGGCCCAGTTTAATCGCGTCGTATAGCCTTTCTAAGGCCTGTAAATCCATAGAGCGGCAACCCCCAACTGCTAGAACCTGGCGAATCAAGCCTTCTGATTCGACACTGAGGCAGCCAGTCTGAAATGCGGATTCAACCAGAGAAGAAATCATAGAATCACCAATCCTTCATCCACGATCGCTCCCTCTACTATCCATAATTTGTCTAACTAAAGAGTTGATTGGGATCGCGGTGCAGATGTGATGCTATGCAACTTGAGCTGTGACCTCAAACTGTGGGTGATGTGATGGTCGTCACACGGCCTCACTCCTCATCTTCTACTACTTTTGGACAAAACTCGCCAGTTTAACCGAGATTTTTTGAGAAATTTGAAAATTATGGAGTATTAATGAACTATTGGTTGCAGTGTGTTGTGCTGCGATTTGAGGGAGTAGTGCCCCTATTAAGACGGGCATGGCGGATAGTGAGGGTTAGCAGCAATGGTTTACACAGACAAGCTATATCAACCACCGATTGTAGAACTGGCAAAGGCCGGGAATTTTCAGGCGATCGCCCACTGGATTAACCAGTTTCTGGTGCCCTACGGAATGCATGCTTCGGTGGGGGCTATTCGTCCTGGTTGCCTGAAGATTTTGGTAGAGTTGCCCTGGGTTGAATCAGAGGACTTGCCAGATGATCGGCGCGACTACCTGGTGCGATACATCTGCCACCGCATCTGGCAATTGAACTCGGCAGTGATTGAGGGGGCCCAGATCGCCGCCCGGTTTGCGGGGGAGTCGCGGATTCTGTGGGAGCAGTCTGTGCGGGTGGCTTCTCCGGCGCGGCGCTTAAGGCAACAGCAGTTACAGCAACTCTGCACCCAGGTACAGCAGACAGCTCAACGCAAAACCCAACTGAAGGCAATGCGAGCCTTTTTGGTCAGCGGGGCTCCCCTGTTTGCCTTTTTCTTTGGGTGTTTCCTGGGGTTTTCAAAGGCTCCGGTGGAACAGACCAATGCGGTTGCTTCTTCCCAACCAGAAACTAACAAAAGCCAGACAGGTTCTGGTGAGCAGGCAATGACCCGTCCTGACACTGTACAAGCCGCCCTAGAAGCGGTCCCCGTTGTGAAGCATGACAGGGTGGCCGACCCCAACGATCCGACTGTCACGCTGATGTTTTCGGGGGATGTCACTCTGGGAGAGGCATTTGAAGAAACGATTGGCAAGGATTATGACCATGCCTTTGCTGCGATGGATGAGTATCGCCAGGCAGACCTGGCTATGGTGAACCTGGAGAATCCGCTCACAAAAGCGACGATTCCTTTACCGGATAAGCAGTTCAACTTCAAAGCCGATCCTGAGTCGGTGAAAGTGTTGGAAAAAGGTGGGGTAGATCTGGTGACCCTGGCTAATAACCACACGATGGACTTTGAAGAAGCTGGCCTGACTGAAACGATGGATACCCTGGATCGCTCTGGGATCTTGCATTTAGGGGCAGGGCGGGATGAGAAGGAAGCCCGCCGTCCAGAAATTGTGGAAGTGAAGGGGCAGCGGGTTGCTTACTTGGGATACTACGGTGCCGATTTCCATGCGGCGGGCGAGGGCAAGGCTGGCACCAACTTTGCTGATGAAGCTCGCATTGCTGCCGATATCAAGTCCATCCGCGATCAGGTGGATTGGATTGTGGTGAACTTTCACTGGGGAGAAGAACTCGCGACTTATCCCGCGGAGTGGCAAATTGATCTGGCTCACTTTACGGTGGATCAGGGGGCTGATTTGATCGTTGGGCATCACCCCCATGTATTGCAGGGTGCGGAGATTTATAAGGGACGCCCGATCGCCTATTCCCTGGGCAATTTTATCTTCGGCGGCAATTCTCGTAAGGACTATGACACTGCTGTCTTGAAGGTGGCTTTGAAAGACCGACAGATGAAAGTGGAGTTTTTACCCGTCGAGGTGCGCAACTATCAGCCCCAGGTGGTGGGAGGCGATCGCGGCGCTCAAATTCTCAAACATATTGACGATCTCTCCACGAGCTTTACCCAACCGATGCGATCGCCTACCGTTTTGGATGCCCGCATTTCTCCCAAAACGGAGCCATCCGCTACGCCAACGCCCGCTGACGCATCTCCTGGCTCAACCGGAAGCGATACTCCATTCATTGAGCCCAAAACTCCGGAGGCAGGCTCTCCTTCCCCAGAATCCTCGCCGCCTCCGGAGGCAGGTTCTTCTTCCCCAGAGGCAACGAGTCCTCCAGCCGACGCTTCTGCTCCTGTAACGGAACCAACCCCCGCAACCGGCTCTACGACGCCTTCTCCCCAATCCACTGTCCCCGCGAATAACTCTGCGACGCCAGCAGAGTCTTCAACTCCTGGAGATCCTGCAACTCCTTTAGACCAGCCCTCTCCTTCTGGAGAGGCAACTTCTCCTGTGCCAGAGCCCGCTATTCCTCAGGACATGGCGTCTCCAGCGATCGATCCTGTCCGGAGTCAAGATCCAACCTCAGCGGCAAGCGATTCCCAATCCCCCGATGTCCAACCCAATCATCTGGACAACACCGTTTCTCCTGATGCCCAATATTCGGGTTCATCAGACCCATTGACCGAAACCACCCCTTCCTATTCCAGCGAAGCCGCAAACCCTGACATTTCCGTTTCAGAAGATGCAGCCGCTTCTGACTATTCTTCCGACTATTCAGCCGATACAACAGATTCTCTGACCGATCCTGCCGAAGCTGATCGCCTGCTGCGAGAAGCGGAGAAGCTCCTTCAGAAAGAAACCCCATCCTTGGATAGGGTTGATCCACCCTCGGCCGTTGGGGGGCCTGCGGAACCGGTCGATTCCTATGAAGATTCTTCTACCGATGGGGTTGAATCTGGTACGCCCGGTGCTTCAACGTCTGAAGCCCCAGTGGACTTCAGCCAACCCTCTGACCCCACTGGGGAAGTGTCTGGTCAGATTTCAACCCCGACAGAGGTTCCAGCGGCAGAAGCAACCTCTGAGGATTCAGCAACAGAGGCTCTGCCCGAATCGGTTTCTGTGCAACCGACTGAGCAACTGGCTGATTCTTCAATGGATACCTCATTGATTTACCCAGAGGTTTTATCACCACCTGACGGAGCAGAAGTTCAGAGCCGCGAAGAAGTGATCGCCCTTAGCTACCTTTCCGGCTCGCATCCATCTTCTATTGATCAGCAGGAGTACCAAAAATCTGAAGCGGATACTCCAGTGGCGGGAGAAAACACGGAGATCGCTCCTCCGGTAGCATTGATGGCAGCCGCTATTTGGTAACTTTTATGTTTGCGATCGCCCTCAAGCAGGAACCCTACAAAACCTACGTTCTGTCCAACACTGAAACTGGAGCCAGCTTAGAAATTGTGCCAGAGCGGGGTGGTATCGTCACTCGCTGGCAAGTCAATGGGCAAGAAATTCTTTACCTGGATGAGGAGCGGTTTGCCAATCCATCCCTTTCTGTGCGAGGTGGCATCCCCATCCTGTTTCCCATCTGTGGGAATCTACCAGACAATCAGTACACCCACAACGGCCAACCCTACACTCTGAAGCAACACGGTTTTGCCCGCGATTTACCCTGGGAGGTGGTGGAACAGGTAACTCAAGACCAGGGCAGTCTGGTTCTAAGATTGGTTAGCAACGAGCAAACCCGTGCCGTTTACCCCTTTGAGTTTGAACTGACGTTCACTTACACCCTGCATAAGGGTACCCTGGCAACCCATCAACGCTACACGAACCATTCATCTGTACCTATGCCTTTTTCAGCCGGGTTTCACCCCTACTTTCAGGTGACGGACAAAACCCAACTGAAGTTTGACATCCCTGCTAGTCGCTTTCTCGATCAGCGGACGAAAATTGTGCATTCGTTTGATGGTCATTTTGACTTCCAGCAGGATGAAATTGATGTTGCTTTTATTGGCGTTACTCGCCAGTCGGCCACGGTTATTGATCCCAGTCAATCTCTTCGGCTCTTGCTGGAATACAGTAACGCTTTCTCAACGCTGGTCTTCTGGACAATTAAAGGGAAGGATTATTACTGTCTGGAACCCTGGACAGCCCCTCGCAATGCGTTGAATACCGGAGAGCATTTGATTTATCTGGATCCTGGAGCCAGTATGGAAACAGCTTTCAACCTGAGTGTTGAATTTCTGTAGAGGTAATGATCTATAAGCGATCCTATCTAGTTTGTGAAAAGGGATTCCGGCGGAATCCCTTTTCACAAAGCCTTTCCTTTCACAAATCATTTAGGACTGCCATATAGCAAGTTTCAACAAATAGTGTAGCGGGCAAGATTTGCACTTTTTGCCGATTAGTGTGTAAAGATCGTGTATTTCTATCATTTCTATTCTGAGGCAAAGTTTGGCATATAGCGATAGTCATTGTGGTTAGGACGGGGTGCAGGGGGTGGAACCCCTGGCTGGGGGCACCGCCCCCACACTCCCTTTAAGCCCAACGTCCTAACGCGTTTGCGTAGAGCTATAGCTATGATTTGAGTGGCTTTCTGTCTTCTAGTCTTTCTCTTTGATTCGCTTTGCCATCAGGATATCGGGTTTTCCAAAGCCGTTCGCATCTGGGATGACGCCCACGATGGTGTAGCCCTGTTTCTGATAGAACTCGTAGGGATGGTGGCGCAGGTTCTTAATCTGGGCAATGTGTTCCCAGACATTGGGGTAAAGGTCGATACCAAAGAGGCTGGTTTCGCCAGCTTCGTCGTCGGTGCCGATATAAATCGTGCTACCGCCCCGCTGCCTGACCTGTTCTTCCAGGTCTGCGACGAGGGTTTTACCAACTCCCTGCCGCTGGCGATCGCTCCTGACTACCAGAGGATGAAGTTCCCAGGCATGGCCTTCGTAGCTCCGGATAGCCCCAATCCAGCCCAAGACCGTACCATCCTCATCCACGGCAATACGGCTGATGCGATCGGGAGCGAAGGAGTCCTGAATTTCTTCCAGCGCACTGTCGCGATTGGCAAAGTGCTCTGAAGCGCGATCCTGAAAGCCTGCGATAAAGAAATCGACAATTTGGGCGATTGCCAGTGGGTTATCGGCAGTGAGATCAATAATCTGCATGGCTCGCTGGTACTGGTTCAGTTCAGGGTAGCTGTTTCTGACGTGGGGGAAGCCGCCTGATTTTCCTTTCCCATCTGATCCAGAATCGCTAAAAATTCCTGTTCAAAGGCAACCTGAGCCCGGTTTGTTCTGCCGCCCATAAACAGTTGATTGCCTTGCTGCAAGGCCCAGATTTGGGAGTGAGAAACGTAGCTCATCAGTACCCCCAGCATCAGCAACCCAAAACCTGCGTAAACAACAGGGATGCCAGGGTCTGCTTTAATCTGTAACCCCGTACTTCCAACCAGTTCTTTCACGGCCAGGGTAATGCCATTGACCTGGGTAGACATGCCCGTCCGGACCGTCGCGACCAGTTTTCCTGCCATATCGTAGACCAGCACCATTCCCTGAAGATCCTTCGCCACTAAGGATACCCCATCACTCAGGTCGGGTTTGGTCGGAACCCAGGTCCCCCAGATACGTCCCTTTGTGCCTGTATCGAGCTGTGCCATTGGAATCTGGAAGATGGGGCTGTTGTTGAGCTTGACTCGCACGGCTGCGATCGCCCAGTCGGCCTGATACAGCGTCACTCCCCGGTAACGCAGCGGTTCGTTGACATGAATGGTTTTGCGCTTAACCTCCTTGCCATCCTGATTCAGGACAGACATATCGGAATAAAACTGGTCAATGCTGCCTTCAGGTGTGTAATCGATCCAGAACCGATTCACTTTAACCGACCAATCTTTGGGAATCTGGGAGGTCGCGAGGGGGCCTGCATCGGTAATGTTGGAAATCTGAAAGATTTTGCCACTGGGCACCATTTCCTGAGCAATGAACCCCGTTAATGCCCCCCAGATTGCCCCTGCCAGGATCACCAGAATTCCCACATGGACAATAATTGGACCAATTCGTCCCGAAATACCCTTATGGGCATAGAGGGAGTCGCCCTGGCGAAAAATTTGATAGCGCCGCTGTTGCAGAAGGGGCACCAACTTTTCTACATCCGCCTGATTGAACTCCGCGCTCAGGGCAAATTTTTGAAATTGCCGGGGTTGGGTGTAGAAATTCCAGGTACGGGAAAACCATCGCAGCGCTGGCAGTTGTCGTTTGAAGGTGCAGGCCGTCAGGCTGGAGCCAAACAGAATCAGCAGGGCCAGAAACCACCAGGTACGGTAGACGTGATCCAACCCCAGCGTGAGAAGCACCTTCCAACTCAGGAAGCCAAACAGGGCCGTTTTTTCTGGGTAGTTGGTTTTATAGAACTCGATGGACTGCCCCTGCTCAATGAGTGTGCCAGAAATGCTGAACAGAGCAAGGATCAGGAGAATCGCGATCGCCAGCCGCAGATCTGCCAGAAACGGTACCAGTTCTCGTTTGAAAAAGTATTGGGGCACAGCTCCCAGATGGGAAAGTTTGAGGGAAAATGAATCTTTTGCGGCCATCGACTTTCAATTGCTCCCTATCAGAGCCAGGAAGAAACCCGTAACCAGAGAAAAATGCTTTAGCACTAAATACTGCTGTCTGGGAGCAGACGAAACAACAGCGAAAATACCCCAAACCCAACCAGCAGGGCACCACTGGCCGGGGTAATCCAACCAGACCAGCGGCGTAGCTCTAACAACTTCTTAATCGATGCCGTAAATGTCCCCGCCAGCACTAAGGGAGACACGTAGCCAACTGCATAGGACAGTAGTAGCACACTTCCCAAAACCGGGTCGTGGGTGGTTGAAATCCACGCTAACAGAGTCGCCAGGACAGGCGTGCTGCAAGGGGAAGCAACCAGTCCAAACGTCAAGCCAATCAAATAAGACCGGACACCCGCTGGCAAGTCCTTAGAAATCCACTCCAGACCACCCCAGGCAGGCAAACGGAGCGGCAGAGCTTCCAGCAGATTCAGCCCCATCAAAATGGCAATCACGCTGACAACAATTGGCAAACCCACCCCCACCTGCCCATAAATCTGACCCAGTACAGCGGCTAAAATTCCCAGTCCTGCGAGTGTGGTGGCCAGTCCCAGGGAGAACCAGACAGACTGAACAGTCGCCTGGAGACGACTTCGATTCTCATACCCACCGATGTAACCAATGGTGATCGGCAACATCGAGAGCATACAGGGAGTCAGACTGGTCAGCAACCCTGCCAAAAAAATGGTCCCTACACTGACCAGGGTCAGGTGAGTCAATTGTTGAGAGACCAGCGTATCAGCAAAATGCTCCAGCCAGTACAGTTGGGTTTTTAGTGTTTCAAGCATCCGTCAGCCAAAATGGACATCTTCTATAAAGTTCTATAAAGTCCCAAAATCTAATCAATTTCTAAACTCATCTAATATCTTACCGGAGCCCAATCCCTGCCAGATGCAGAACCCCCCTACACAAATCGTCTTCTGGCAGACCTTCGCCCCCGATTGAAGGGCTGATGACTGTGTAATGACACAACTTTGGCTTCGCTACTTTCCCTTGCCACCCGGATTAAAAGTCCAGCTGCTGCCAGACTGGCAATCATCGAGCTGCCACCATAGCTGATCAACGGGAAGGGCAGGCCAGTGGTTGGCAGAACCCCAGTTGACACGCCGATGTGGAGTAATGACTGTCCCACCAGCAACACCATCACCCCGATCGCCACCAGTCGATACACGGGCTTCCGCGCCTTCATCGCAACCCGCACCGCTAACGTGGCGTAGGCAACCAGCAGTAACAGCAACAGCACACTGCCGACAAACCCAAACTCTTCGGCAAACACCGCAAAAATAAAGTCTGTATCCTGAATCGGCAGATAGAACAATTTCTGTTGGGAAAGCCCAAACCCTGCGCCGAAAGGCCCCCCAGAACCAACTGCCAGTAAACTTTGAATCAACTGGTAACCATCACCCGTGGGGTCAGCCCAGGGATTGAGAAATGACATCACCCGCCGCCGCTGGTAGCTGCGTAGGCTGACGCTGATGAGGGCTAAGAGAAAGCCCGCGATCGCTGTTGCGCTCAACTGAGAATAGGGAAGCCCTGCTGCCAGAGCCACCAGCCATAACAGGATGCCACACAAGGCTGCCGTACTCAGATTTGGCTGAAGCAGAATACCCAGAATCACGAGTCCAAAAATGCCCAACCAAGCTAAACGGGTTGCCCACCTTAACCGATTCCACTGCCCGAAAATGCGGGCACTTTGCAGTACCAGAAACGGTTTGATCAATTCTGAAGGTTGGATGGGAAACGGTCCCACAAACAACCAGCGAGTCGCCCCATTCACCGTTGTCCCCACCCCCGGCAGGAGAGTTACCAGGATGAAGCTCAGCAGTAGCAACAACACCCAATCAGCAATGCCAACAATGTAACGCAGGGGGGAATGAACCAGCAGGTTAAACCCAACCATACCGATCGCCATCCAAACTAATTGCAGCTTGAGATAGTAAAAACCATCTTTTAGTTCGGAGTCGGCGATTGCAAAGGAAGCCGAAAACATGACCACCAGCCCTACCAGCAGCCACAAAAACGTGAGCCAGCGTAGCCAGCGTGCTTCAGCCGCCCACTCCTGGACAGTGGTATCAAAAAAAGGAATTAGCAGGCGCAGGTTCACAGAGCAGCTTAAATGCAGAGACGAAGAGGACTTTGCAATCCCAGTTCAAGCACACCAGTCTATGCCAGCTTCCCAAAACAATCAAGAGTACAGCGACTCCCTAAGCCCTGATTAGAGCAGGCTTGACCATCTGAGCGTGGGTTGCCGCTGACTCCTCTTCCACACAGTAAACCTCGCAAGAGTTATTCGGGCTCTCAACCAGCTTCACCTTATGCAGTTGAGCACCCATCTGGCGAATTGGCTCTTTCAGCAGATCGCGAATGTGAACCGCAATATTTTCAGCCGTAGGTACCACCTCCGCAAAATAGGGAATGTCCTTATTTAAGAAGGTGTGGTCAAACGGCTCCACAACGTAGTCATCTACGGCCTTTTGAAAAGCAACCAGGTCTGCAACCATACCAGTACGCGGGTCAATTTCACCCTTAATCGTCACTTCCAGATGGTAATTATGCCCATGACCATTAGGGCGAGCACACTTGCCATAAATTTCACAATTCTCTTCGTAGCTGAGATCAGGGCGTGCCAGCCGATGGGCAGCGCTGAAATGGGTGCTGATAGTGAGATACGCTTCCATACTGTTTCCGTAGTAGTCTGCCCAGAGTTCAGGATGTTCAAAAAGCTGAATGCGGACAATCGGGAGATGGGGCACCAGTCGTTGCCAGATGACCCGTGCAATGTTTTCGGTCGTGGGCAGTGTTTCCTGAAATTCCTGCCAGACATCGTTTAGATAGGAAAAATCGAGCTGACTGGTGATTTCTCGATGAATCACGTGCTTTACATCGGATAGGTTCAACACCATGCCATACTCATCCAACTCCCCTTCCATCGAGACATAAAGCACGTAATTGTGTCCATGTCCCGGATAGTGAGTGCAGGCACCAAACTGCCTGAGATTCTCTGCTTCGCTCAGTTCAGGTAACCAGTAGCGATGACTGGCTGAGAACTGGGCACGGCGATTAATAATGCATTTCATCTGGTCGCCCTGGAGAAGAAAACTGTTAAGTTCCGTAAACAACCCTGCTTCCAGGATAAACTAATTCGACTCTGTTCTGTCTGTTAGAGTGGGGAGCATCGCACCCTTCTCCGATAAGATGAACTGGTTCATTAGCAAGCTTCAGGAAATCATTACAGAGCTTGGCAAGTTGTTAGCTGCTCCCATGTTCGAGATTGGTAACAACCGCTATTCTCTCAGCCTGATTGCAACCCTTATCCTGATAACGATCGCAGTCTTTTGGGTTTCCCGTGCCTTCAGCAACTGGCTCAAGCGTGGAGTGCTGATCCGCATAGGACTGGATCGGGGAACCCGTGAAGTCATCGCTTCCTTCATTCGTTACCTGTTCACGGTGCTTGGGTTTCTCATTGTTCTGCAAACCGCAGGCGTGAACCTGAGTTCCCTGACGCTATTTGCTGGAGTTCTGGGTATCGGTTTGGGCTTTGGACTGCAAAACCTGGCCAGCAACTTTATCAGTGGTTTGACTCTGCTGATCGAGCAGCCGATTCGAGTCGGGGACTTTATTGAAGTCAACGACCTGTTGGGCACCGTTGAAAATATTTCCATTCGCTCCACGATGGTGCGAACCCTGGACGGCATTTTCGTGATTGTGCCGAATATTAAATTTGTAGAAAATAATGTCATTAACTGGAGCTACCGCGATCCCCGCTGTCGCCTTCACATTCCAGTCGGAGTTGATTATGGCAGCGATACCCTATTGGTGTCTGAGGCACTTCTGGAAGCCGCTCGAAAAGATCCGCGGGTCTTAAACGATCCCGCTCCTAGAGTATGGTTTCGAGAGTTCGCAGACAGTGCCCTGCTATTTGAACTGCTGGTGTGGATTAACCAGCCCACGGAGAGTGAACCGATCAAAAGTGCCCTCAATTTCCAGATTGAGCGAGAATTACGAATGCGCAATATTCAGGTGCCTTTTCCCCAGCGCGAGCTATGGATTCGTAACCTGGAGGAAATTGTGCCGCTGTTTAATCGGAGTAGGCGTAACGGCGAAGCAGACAATGGCAAACCCCCTTCCCCCGAATCACCTGCCTTAGCCGACTATGCAGGGGAACAACGGAAAGCAGCACCCAGGCCCCCCAGTAATGTAGCGTTACGAGATCTGCTGCGACGGATTTCTTACTTTGAACAGTGCAGCGATGGGGAACTGTTGCAACTGATTGAGTATGGCTATCGACAACTCTTTCCCGCAGACCAGATTGTCTGTGAAGAAAATACTCCTGGCGATTCCTTCTACATCATCCTCAGAGGTTCAGTCGAAATCTTTTCAAAGCGAGTAGAGCAGTACATCGCCACGCTGAATGAAGGGGAGTTTTTTGGTGAAATGTCTTTACTATTAGGCATTCCACGTTCAGCAACCGTCCGCACCCTGGAAGACACAATCCTGTTTGTGATTGAACGGAATGACCTGCAACGGCTACTAGAGAATTACCGGGGGTTAGCTGACCAGATTGCCCAAAAGCTGATGGAGCGGCAGCAAACTCTGCGTGAAATGGGAATTCTGTCGGAGTTTTCGGAGGAAACACCCTTGCTAAAGATTCGCAAGCGCTTGCAGACGTTGTTTGGGATTTGATCAGGCGTTGTTTGTTAAGTGAGGGAAGAGGGGAGAGGGGAGGGAGGAGTTTTGAGTTTTTTTATTCAAGGCGAAGGAGGAGAAAGGTATAGCGGTAGTCAATGTCCTAACGCCCCTGCGTAGAGCTATAGAAGGGCGGATGCGGCGGAAAGTTCAATGTTCAAGAAAACTCTTCAAATAGGGTACTCAGGATGACGTTTGAAAACAGGAAACCTTCTGGATCGGTGAGTTTGATGCGACCTGGGACTGGTGGGATGGTTTCATCGGGAGCGATCGCCCCTGGATTCCCCTGCACCTCGACCCAGCCTTTCTGATGGTAGGGTTGGAGACGCTTCCAGATTCTCTCTACCGTTTCCTGGCCAAATGTTTGGGAAAGGGCAAAAAGGCTCAGTCCTTCGGCCAGCCTCAGTCCCAGCATGAGCCTATCCAGGAGGAGGTCATGGGAAGAGGGGGTCACGGGGGATGTAAAAGGAGATATCCCGCTATCAAGTGCTGCTTGCATTTCCTCCACCCAGGCATAATATTCCCGTGTTTTGCGGGGCCTGGCAAAGCGATCGCCCCTCACATAGCTGGTAGCTCCCATCCCAAATCCGTAAAATGGGCGATTTTCCCAATACACCCGATTGTGGCGGCACTGATACCCCGGTCTGGCGTAGTTAGAAATTTCGTAATGGTCGAACCCAGCAGCAGTTAGGGTTTTCTGGGCCAGACGGTACATGTCGGCGGCGGTTTCGTCTGAGGGCAGAGGGGTTACCCCTGGTTTGTACTGGCGGCTGAAGGGGGTACCGGCTTCAATTGTTAAGTCATAGCAAGAAAGATGGGTTGGGAATAGGGCAATTGCCCGTTCCAGTGATTCTTGCCAGTGATCAAGGGTTTGATGGGGTAAGCCAGAGATTAGATCCAGGCTGATGTTCTGGAAGCCTGCTTGGTGGATGAGTTCGATGGCTCTGGCAATATCTTCGACCGTGTGCGATCGCCCACAGGCTGCCAGCAGTTCTGGCTGAAAAGCCTGCACGCCCAGACTCACGCGATTCACCCCAGCTAAACGATAACCTCGCACCTGCTCCAGATCAAATGTTGCGGGATCAATCTCCATTGAAATTTCAGCCTCCGCTCCAATCCCAAACCGCTGATCCAGAGTGTGCAGAATCTGCTCCAGTTGCTCAACCGAGAGCAGGGAAGGCGTTCCTCCACCCAGAAATATAGTCTCCAGCTCATGCCCCTGAGAAGGAGTACAGCCAATTTCCTGGCAAAGGACTTCAACGTAATGGGCGATCGCCCCTGAATTGCTGCCATTAATTCGATCGCGGACAACCGCTTCCCCCTGGCTTCCAACTCCCGATTTCTGATCCGTGATCGGCGGTCTGTCCCCAACTACTGAGATGGGAAAGTCGCAATAAAAGCAACGCCTGCGGCAAAACGGAATATGAATATAAGCAGCCGCTGGTGCCTCAAACGGATCAATGGCCTGTCCGGCGTACTCTCTAGCCAAAAGCATTGTTTGAGACGAAGAGTATAATAAGGTCATGCCAGCCTGACGACGAAGCCAGATTTAGTTGTTATTTACGTTAATTTGTCATCAGTTAGAACGCTTTCACTGGCTCCTGATCTAGATTGGCAGGTTCTCAGCTTTCTAAAGTTGGGAACAAGTTTCCCCCAACCAACCTGAAATTATGCTTGATGCAATCATTATCATTTCATTCATCCTAGCAGGGGCGGGGATCGGTTTTCATGGCATCGAAGAGTTGCCAACCAGCACCTTACAGCAGGTGACGAACGAAGAGGGGCTGCGTTGGGTTAGCGCTGGCTTTGGAGCGATTATTGGCCTGGCGATCGGCCTGGTCGTACAAACCAGCTACCGACGATTAGAGCGGCAGTTCCGTACCATGCCCGCCGACATTTTACTCAGTCGCGCGGTTGGAATGGTGCTTGGACTACTGGTCGCAAATCTAATCCTGGCTCCTATCTTCCTGCTGCCGATTCCACCAGAATTCTCGTTTATTAAGCCTCTAGCGGCTGTAGTGGGTAGTGTGATGTTTGCTTTTTCTGGCGTCACACTGGCCGATGTGCATGGAAGAACATTGCTGCGGTTAATTAACCCCCACACAGTAGAAACGCTACTGCTGGCGGAAGGGACCCTCAAGCCTGCCAGTACCAAGGTGCTGGACACCAGTTGCATTATTGATGGTCGTATTGAGGGACTTTTGAATACGGGGTTTTTGGAAGGGCAAATTCTGGTGCCGCAGTTCGTCCTGCGAGAATTGCAGCAGGTTGCCGATGCTTCTAACGATCAAAAGCGGGTACGGGGACGACGGGGGCTGGATATCTTGAATCGGATGAAGGAAGCCTATCCGGATCGCATCCTGATTCACCCGGCAGACTACGATGACGTTCCTACCGTTGATGCCAAATTGATTCGGTTAGCGCAGGAGATCAACGCCACGCTGCTGACCAATGATTACAACCTGAACAAGGTCGCTAATCTGCAAAAGGTGCCTGTTTTAAATATTAATGACCTGACTCAGGCAGTCCGCCCCAGCTATTTACCTGGTGATAGCATTGACCTGAAAATTCTCAAGGAAGGAAAAGAACCCGCTCAGGGTGTCGGTTACCTGGATGATGGCACCATGGTTGTTGTGGAAGATGGTAGCAGTTATGTCGGCGGCGAGTTGCAGGTGGTGGTTACCAGTGCCCTCCAAACTTCGGCGGGCCGAATGATCTTTGCTCGTCCAAAAGCGTCAGCCATCGCCTGAAACTATCAGATCTGGCTATTCGCCCTGTAACGTTGTTTTGGATACAATTCGTGTTTTCTTACGGTCTGCTTCTGAAAGCTCCTCCCCAGCTTGAAGGCGGGTAGCGTTGTTCTGTAGCACAGTAGCAGCTCCCTGGTCTCCCATCTGAAGGGCTGTTTTTGCGGCGGTTTGGAGCATCGTGACGGCTCCGGAGCGATCGCCCATCTGGAGTTTCGTTTCTGCAATTTGTGTCTGGCGATATTTTGCTAGAGCCAGAACATGCTGCTGTACCTGGGGATCGGGGGCGGGGTAATAGGGACTCATGAAATTGGCCGTAACTGGGATCTTTTCAGAAAGGATCCCTTCTCTGGCATAGGCCGGGTCGTCGTAGCGAACTTGGGCATAGGCGATCGTTTGCAGACCCTCCGGTAACTTGTTCAGATAGAGGTTCGCCAGTACTACTCTGGGAACATCCACCATCAGATCGCCCAGACGTACTTCGTAGCGATGATCCACTTCTTGCAATACATTCAGTTCAATCGTATCGGGATAAACCTGGGCGATCGGCTTCATTTCAGCCAGGCGGATACTGGGCATAAAGGATAACAACAGGTAAGCATTTGTGAGCCCGACCGATTGAATCCGGGTAAATAAACGGCCAAATTCATCCACTGCCTGCTCCGGTTGTTGAATATAAGAAAGGGTTCCTCCACCGGCATCGGCAATTTTCTCTAGCACATCCTGATTCCAGGCGTCTCCACAGCCCAGGGTGTTAATTGTCAGATTGTAGTCCGCGGCTAATTTTGACAGTTTCAAGCAGCGCTCATTATCGCCGTGTTCATTCTCGCCATCTGTCAGCAAGAATGCCTGAGAGATGGTATCTCGTTTCGACTTTGCCAGTTCTTCAATACCCAACCGCAGCCCTTCATCAATGGCAGTCCCTCCTCCAGCCTTAAGCTGACTAATTTGCAGCTTCACACTGGCAGGGTTATCAATGGTTTGGTTCGATACCAGTACCTTCGCTTTATGGTCAAAGGCCACAATGGAAAGGCGATCGCCCGGTGACAACCGATCCACAATTTGCTGCGCCGCCTGCTTCACCATCTCTATCGGTCGCCCGCCCATAGAACCGCTATGGTCCAGAATTAAGCATAAATTCAGCGGGGCATCCCGACCGACTTCTTCTGCGATCGCTGAAATCGAAATCGCAAGCTGACGCTGACTCACCAACTGAGCCGCATCCACATTCATATCGCTCAAAGCGGGCCGCAAACCAACTTTCATGAAACCAAACTCCTGATGTACCGAGAGATATTGTCTCAACTCTCAAGATCGATTCTGTCTTCTTATACTGTCAAACTGCAAACTACCGAATTCAGAATTCTTCGAACAACGGCTACCCCTGGTTCCTGCGTAAATATTTTATGCAACCATCGGTCAGAGAGCACCGTGAGGAGGGCACTGGAAAGAGGTGATTGTCAGTTGTTAGTGAATGAGGGCCCAACCCCAGCCTCTAACACCTGACCCTGACACCTATCACCTATCACCTCAGCCCCTTGGTCCCTGGCCTCCAGTCCCTATCACTACCCCTGCCCCCTCACGCTAGTATGTATAAACAGCGTCTTTCGTTCCTGCCCCCGTCTTTCGTTACAGAAAATTTCAGCCGCACATCTCAGGTAATACCTGCTATGAGGTCTATCCAAGCTATGCAGTCTCAATACTATGGCGATGCCTATTACCGCACGCCTCCCCCCGATTTGCCGTCGCTGTTGCTGAAGGAGCGCATTATTTATCTGGGATTGCCCCTGGTGTCTTCCGATGATTTTAAGCGCCAATTGGGGGTCGATGTCACCAAGTTAATCATTGCTCAGTTGCTCTATCTACAGTTTGCCGACCCGGAGAAGCCTATCTACTTCTACATCAACTCAACGGGTACGTCCTGGTACACGGGAGATGCGATCGGTCAAGACACTGAAGCCTTTGCCATTTGTGACACCATCAACTACGTCAAACCGCCAGTCCATACCATCTGTATTGGGCAAGCGATGGGAACTGCCGCTATGATTCTTTCGGCTGGAACGAAGGGTTATCGTGCGAGCCTGCCCCACGCCACGATTGTGCTGAACCAGCCACGGGTCGGGATGGGGCGCAGTCAGGCAACGGATATTCAAATTCGGGCCAAGGAAGTTCTGGCCAACAAGGCCGCCATGCTCGATATTCTGTCCCGCAATACGGGTCAAACTCCTGAAAAGATTGCAAAAGACACTGATCGCATGTTTTATATGACCCCCGAACAGGCGAAGGATTATGGACTGATTGATCGTGTTTTGGAAAGCACAAAAGACTTGCCAAAACCCCTGCCTGCTGGTGTCTCCTAGTTATTCTATCGCCTTCCTATGGATGAAATCCTGCGCGTTCCCTACAACGTCCCTGGTAGCCCCTACTGGCAGTGGATTAATATCTACACCCGGCTCAGCCAGGAACGAATTATTTTCTTAAATCAGCCCATTACCACAGGGCTGGCAAACTCGCTCGTCTCTGCATTGTTGTACCTTGATTCCGACGACCAAACCAAGCCTATCTATATTTATATCAACTCCTATGGCGATCCGGTGGCCGCTGGGATGGCCAACGAAACAGCAGGTTTGATGTCGATTACTGCTGCGTTAGCCATCTACGACACTATGCAGCATGTGAAGTCTGACATTGTAACGATTTGCCTGGGGCAGGCAATCAGCATGGCAGCATTGATTCTGTCTTCTGGGACGAAAGGGAAACGAGGCAGTCTGCCCCACTCCATGATTGCTCTCAGGCATCCCCAGGCGGCGACTCAGGGACAGGCAACGGACATCCAGGTGAATGCAGAAGCTGTGCTGGCTAAACAAGCCCTGGTCCTCGACATTCTTGCCAGAAATACGGGTCAATCCACCAAAAGAATTGCGAAGGACATGAATCGTACCTTCTACATGACGCCCTATCAAGCTCAGGAGTATGGTTTGATTGATCGGGTTTTAGAAAGTCCCAAGGAACTGGCTAAACCAGTTGCTGCGATCGCCAGCTAGAGAGGGGCTAGGGGTGGATGGGTAGATGGGAAAAGGGTTACTCATCCATTCATCCTCTCTTCCTCTCACTCCATTACTCCTATCCCTATTCCCCTTGAACTCAGAACTCAAAACTCTTCTAACCCCCTTCCCTCTCATCATTTCCAGGAGTTTTCCTATGCCAATTGGTATTCCCAGTGTTCCCTACCGTCTTCCTGGTAGCCCCTATGAGCAGTGGATCAGCATTTATGAGCGGCTGTTCCGCGAACGCATTATTTTTCTATCTGAAGAAGTTGATGACGGCATTGCCAATGCGATCGTTGCCTATCTGCTCTATCTCGACTCCGACGACCAGAACAAGCCTATCTATCTCTATATCAATTCTCCCGGAGGCTCAGTAACCGCTGGTATGGCGATCTATGACACCATGCAGCACATTAAATCAGAGGTAGTAACCATCTGTGTTGGACTGGCAGCGTCCATGGGTGCTTTCCTGTTGACGGCAGGTAGCAAGGGCAAACGACTGGCCCTTCCCCACGCTCGAATCATGATTCACCAGCCTTTAGGGGGAACGCGGGGTCAGGCAACGGATATTGAAATCGAGGCCAGGGAGATTCTGCGGATTCGACGTCAGCTAAACGAGATTCTGGCAGAACGAACCGGGCAGCCCCTCGAAAAAATTGAAAAAGATACTGATCGCGACTATTTTATGTCCGCTCAAGAAGCCAAAGAATATGGCTTGATTGACAGCGTAATTGAGAACATTGCCTGACCCCTTTATCAAATTGGGTTGGCAATGGCAGAATGCTAATTATTTTGCCATCGCCACCTTTTTTATCGCCACTTCATGAACCTTGCTACTTGTTACCAGCTATTAGGGTTGCAGTCAGGAGCGTCCTTCGAAGACATCAAGGCGTCCTACCGCCGTCTGGCGAGAAAGTACCATCCCGATGTGAATCCTGGTGACGAACGGGCAAGAGAGAAATTTATGGCTGTGACAGAAGCTTACAAGTATCTCTTATCAGTCAAGGTAAGCCCCGAATTCAATGGAAAAGTCAGTCAGGTTACCATCACTCGCAAGCCCACTGTAGACTCTACCGCATCACGCATAGACGGCGAAGCTTTTGTCAAGGTAACCGTTCCCAGGAAGTCCGCTTCCCTGCAATTCAACCCAGACCTGTCGCCTCTGGAGCAACAGCTTAAGGCAAGCTCCTATCAACAACTCCAGCGGTTGTTGAAGCAACATCGCTTCCCACGGGCGATCGCCCTGATTGAGGGATTGGCTCGCCGGATTCCCCACGACCCTGAAGTGACTCAGTGGCAGGCCATCATCTACCAGCGCTGGGGGAGACACCTGATTCAGGAACGTCAGTTTGATAAAGCGAGGATTTACTTAAAGAAGGCTTTACGAACCGATCCCCACAATCGTTCTCTTTGGGCGGAAGTCGAAAAAGATTTTCGGTATATGGAACAACTTTTCTAGACTTAATACATCAAAGTACGGTTGAAGTTAAAACCTGAAGTTCAAAATTGAAGTTCAGAATGCAGATAGCGAAAGGCTGCAAACGATTGGAAATTCGTATCAGCTATGGTTTTTCCAAAGTTCCTTTGATAAGATAAAGATAAGGGAAATGCCTGCTGTGGCGTGCCCTGGAAATACTAACTACTTTTAACATTAGGTTTCTACTGGCTCCAGTGGCTAGTGGGGTTTTATGGCGCCAGGGCTCAGCCTGAGTGGATGTTGCCTGATCGAGTGTTTGAGTGAACAATCAGCATCTAGGTGTTTCTACTATATCTAGTTGTTTCTTATCTAGTTGTTTCTACTGTTTTTCTTCAAATCGCTTTTTGGTTGAATACATCTGTCCACTTGAAAGCTACGGGGTTTTTTGAGTGATTGCTGTCTCATCTCGTCCCGTTAGACGCCAATGGAACACGGTTAGCTTTGCTTCTACGCTCTACCTGATTCCGATCCTGGATCTGTTGCTAGCTGAGATTCCTCCCCGTTGGCGAGCGGAAGTTCGCCTCGGTCTTCAAGAAGCACTTGTTAATGCTGCCAAACATGGCAACAAGCTGGACCCTAGTAAGACAGTGTTGGTTCGTTTTTCTTCGGTCGCTAATCAATACTGGTGGGTCATTTCGGACCAGGGAGAGGGTTTCAGACCTTCCCAGGATTGTTTCGAAGATCTTAGCAAAGACCTTCCCTGTGAGGAGCGAGAATGCGGACGGGGAATGTTTATCCTGCATCAGGTTTTTGACCAGGTACAGTGGAATGCAAAGGGAACGGAACTCAGACTTTGCAAACGAGTTAAGGAAGTGTCCCGTTCTCCGGTAGTAACCTGACCCGATGTTGCTGAATCTGGGGATGGAAAGGGTGCTCGATGCTTGAGACCTTGTTTTAATTCATCCTGCTTTTCAGCAAGGCCGTAACCTGACCCTGTTTGCAATTGGCCATGCGCCTCTACCCAAGCTCCTGAAAGGTCTGGATGAGATCTTTATAGTGCGGGTAATGCGAAAGAGAGTTCTAGCTTCTTGATCTGTAGCTTTACTTCGAAGAATTGATATGACGCATTTGCGTAGATCTATACCTGGTCGTGTTTCTTATAACGGTTTTCCTTTAAGCTTCCAGGAAATGGTAGGGGGGGAGGGCTTCTCCCAGTGTTAGTTGCCAGTAAGAATACTGGGACTGCCAGATTCTGAATTGTTCAAGCATTTGGTTTTCGTTGTCACGATTAATCAGGAGATACATCTTTTCGCTATCTCCGGCATTTGAACTGATTCGGTACTGACAACATACTGTTGCAAATTGCTGGATGATGGTTTCTCGTTCTTTTCGCTGCAATTCTTGCTGTTCAAGTTGGGCCTGGTGCTGCTGCTTCTTTGCCAGGAAATAATCTTTCCCTTTAAGCTCTGCTGGGACGGGGGGAACTGGTATTTCTACTGGGATCAGCTTGAGAGTATATTCGGCTTTGCCCTCGAAATGGGCGATCGCTTCTAAATACTTCTGCTGCTGGGCATCCAGGTGGGTCAATAGCGCCTGTCGCGAGGCAAAGTGGGTGCCAAACCGCAAAGGCAGAATGGTGGTTTGCAGAAAAAGCTCTCGCAGGACGCGATCGTGGGCGAAAACAGCCTGTATTAAGGTTTCATTTTGTTCTTGTAGCGTATCAAGTTTGGTTTTAGAAAGTTTGGGTTCTACAACGGCTGAAAGTTGATCAGTCCCCACTATTTGAACCGGGCTTTCAATTCCGGTTGGTAAGGCAAGGGGTATGGTTGAAGTTTTGAGGAAAGCGTAGGTATACATCAGCAGGTGGCCAGCGGTGTACGCTAGAGCGGTTCTCTTTCACAGGTTGTAAATTCTAGGCCCACGGTCAGGGTCAGGGTTCCAGGTTGCCAGTTCCGGTCTCCTTCCAACCAGGCGATCGCAACTCCATTCATCAGTAATTCCATTTCAGGGGACGCTTTTTGAATTTGCTGGAGTAGATGATGGATCAGGGTTTTGGTTTGAACGCTCTGTTGCAAGGCCGGGTTGCCAACAGATTGCTGCATCAAACTAGAAAGGATGGTTCCTTGACAGAGGGTATCTGGATGGAGTGAAGCCTCTTCGCTGACGATGAATTGCCGGGTCGCCAGATCAATTTTCCATTGCATCCCTGCCGTTTGAATTTCTAGAGCGGCCAGCAGTCGGAGGATACCAGAGGCCCAACCTGAACCTGGTTGAAGTATTTGAACTTCGATTCCACTCAGTAGCTGAGTGACTTCATAGGAACTGCGGGTGAGGTGCCAGAGCAGCCTAGGGATAAGTTCGCTGTTCAGAAATTGAGGGTGCAGGAATGCGATCGCCCAATCGGCCTGATTTTGCAGTCGGGTCATTGCATCACAGGCCGCAACCAGAACTTGCATTACAAGGTCTTCACCCTCCTGACTGATAGAATTTTGTTGCAACCTGGAGATCGCCGTCGCCAGTTGCGATTGCATCGTGGTTTGGATATAACGATCCAGAACTGTTTGATCAGTCAGGCGAATGAGCGTGGCAGTTCCTAATGCCGGACGTGGCAGTTCAACAATTGAAACCTGAGCAGAAGACAGTTTTGGTCTAGATCTAAAGGGAGATTTGGGGAACGGGGTCTCTTCCAGAAGTTCCGCTTCAATCAGGTCAGGGAAAGAAAGAGCTGGTTGAGGGCGCATCTCCAACTCTTGCGGCATGAATTCAAACCCCAGCTTGAGCTGAAGCCGGGCCCACTGCCACTGCTGCCCAGGCTGGAGGCATTCAACCGAAACACTGGTCAGAAGCGGTTTGAGTGCAGGCGTTTCCACCTGAATTTGATGCAGGAGTTCCTCAAGCCATTGACCAGCCTGTTTGATGGGTCGCTTCTGGGTAAACGTTGCCTGAGCTATTCCTGCATCGGATGAGGATGCTTCCGCAAATGAAAAGAGAAGGTTCTGCATTGAAAACGGATCCTCTTTCAACTGGAGCAGAGTGTTTTCATCCAACAGTTGGTTTGGAGGGGAACCTGTTGCCAAATCAAAATACCACTGAGCTGTGGGAGTTTGGCTCTGTAGTAACACAACCAGCCGCAGCATTCCAGAAACCCAATGCCCATTGGGTTCGCTCCGTTGGATACTGATGCCTTCAATTAATTGCATCAACGAGTAGGAACTGCGTGCAACGCCCCAGAGAAGGTATGGAGCAAGGGTTTCAACCCTGAGGTAGGACGGAGATAGGGAGAATTGATGGTTCTCTCCGTCTCCGTTTTTCTGCGGCTGCGTATTTTCTTTGCCTGGGTCATCCTCCAGTGCATCCAGCACTTCGTAGGCTTCCTCACTGACGTAGGGAACAAGATTTTCTGGAGTGAGGGGGAGTTCTGGTTTCCAGGTGCCTGTGTCCGACTCCTGCGAGGATAGGGCCAGCAATCTCAGCCGATGAATTATCCCCATCAGTTGCTGCATTGATTTAAGCACCGTGGGAGGGGCGGAGAGGCGATCCCCTGGATGGCTGGAGACGGGCCAATTTACCCACTTCAGTACAGTCTTGCCCACAACTTCAAATGGGAGGGATGAAACTGTGGGTAGGCGGGTGCGATCGCCGATAGAAGAGGCAGGGGTGGATGGAGAAGCTTGAATCATACACCTCACTGATTTAGGGGCTGCTAGCTTGCCCTGGCTGTAAAAGGGCTCAGTTTTAAGCATTCCCATTCCTGGCAGTTTCTCAGAGCTTAAGAAAGATTTATTTGCAAACTTTCCAATTCATTCGGGTTGAATCTCTGATAAAGACCTTGAGCGATTACAATTTAAGCGCAGTTACGCTCTCCAACCCATGCTTTCTTTTGTGAATCTGCCGCTGGCGTTTCAATTTACCTCTCCAGGCCCTACTCTATTTGAGTGGGGACCGTTTTCTATCCGTTGGTATGGGCTTCTCATTGCGTCTGCGGTTCTGATTGGCGTTATCCTCTCCCAGTGGCTGGCAAAGCGCCGCAATGTGAATCCTGAAATAATTAGCGATCTCGCCATCTGGTTGGTGATCGCGGCCATTCCTGGCGCGCGCCTTTACTATGTTTTCTTCCAGTGGCATGAGTATGCCCAGCATCCTGACCAGATTATTGCAATCTGGAGAGGTGGAATTGCGATTCATGGGGCCATTATTGGCGGGTTGATTGCCAGCCTGATTTTTTGTCGAGTGCGGCGTGTGTCCTTCTGGCAGTTGGCAGACCTGATAGCACCATCGCTCATTTTGGGGCAGGCGATCTGGCGCTGGGGAAATTTTTTCAACTCTGAGGCATTTGGACGCCCTACCGATTTACCCTGGAAGCTGTACATTCCTTTAGAACGACGGCCCCCTGGCTATGAGGGATTTGACTATTTTCATCCCACTTTTCTCTATGAATCACTGTGGGATCTCATGGTCTTTGCTATCTTGATGAGCCTGTTTCTTTGGGGTTTGAAGTCGAAATCCAGGCTAAAAACTGGCACGCTGTTTCTAGTCTATATGGTGGGATACAGCTGCGGTCGGTTCTGGATTGAGGGGTTGCGGATGGATAGTCTGATGTTAGGCCCCCTCCGAATTGCCCAGGTTGTTAGCCTGGTTCAAATTGGATTGGGCGCATTAGGCTTAATCTGGCTTTATGGAGTGCGTCGGCCATTGCCCGATGTGGTTTCAGTTCATGAATCTCTGGTCAATTCGGACACCTCGTCCCAGTCTGATAAGACTTCGTAACCAGTCTCACCGCCAGTGGGAAGGGGGAATTATAGTCAAAAAAAAACCCTGGAGTGTCCTCCAGGGCTAAATCAGGGTGCATCTACCATTCCATTCTTCTGTTGAGTAGAAAGACATCCGGAAGAATGGTGCCAAGTAACAAATTTTCTCTAAAATCGTTTTCCCATAATGAATAGCCAGTCGATTCCGGTGTCCAAATCATGTCTGCTGCCTGCGGTTTACATTGTCGGGGCGGGTCCTGGTGATCCAGAGTTGCTCACGGTCAAAGCTCAACGGCTTTTAGCCCAGGCGGATGTGATTTTATTTGCCGACTCTCTGGTGCCGAAGCAAATCCTGGCTGGGGTACGCCCTGATGCGGAGCGAATTGGCACTGCCCAAAAGACTCTGGAAGATATTTTGCCGATAATGATTGAGCGGGTCAGGGCAGGCTGCTCAGTAGTTCGACTGCACTCCGGTGATCCCAGCCTCTACGGAGCGGTGCAGGAGCAAATGCAGGCACTGGTCGAAGCGGCTATTCCGTTTGAAGTTGTGCCAGGGATCAGCGCTTTTCAGGCGGCGGCGGCCAGGCTAAGGGTTGAATTGACCGTACCGGGAGTTGTGCAGTCCATCATTTTGACACGGATGAGTGGGCGCACGGAAGTGCCGGAAACTGAAGAATTGGAGAGACTGGCAGCCCACCAGGCAAGTCTGTGTCTTTACCTGAGCGCCCGCCATGTGGAAGAGGCACGGAATAAGCTGCTGAAGCATTACCCCACAAATACCCTAGTAGCTATTTGTTTTCGGTTGGGTTGGCCGGATGAAAAAATCTGGCTGGTACCGCTGGAGCAGATGGCGGAGGTGACCCGGCAAGAAAATTTGATCCGCACAACGCTCTATGTCGTCAGTCCAGCATTGGCAGCGGCAACGGTACCCGAAGAGTATGTGCAACAGCCCTCATTGAATGAACTCAGTAAGCAGCGATCGCAACTTTATCATCCCGCACACTCCCATCTGTTCCGACCTTCCCGGTAATGGGGAAAGAGGGGTGGATGAGTTTTGAGCTGTGAGTTTTCAGTTTTGAGTTCGCCTTTGCCCCCAGTCAGCGATTCCACCCCTGCCCCCCTCATCTGTCGCGAGTTCCATTAAATTTATAAGTAGCTGAGTGCGATTAAATTGAGGATGGTTTTGGGGGTGGAGTGGGTGAAACCCCCTGCCTGGGGGCGTTGCTCCCATTCCCCTTTCTTCCAATTAATTATGTCTACCTACTTATAACCACAATGACTACGGCTATAAACCAGTTTTCAGGAGCCATGGAGCAAATGTCCGGACTAAGAGTCATCCGAGGTGTGGTTATCTTCGAAGCACTCGTAGGTACACGACCCGCTACAACGTGTTAGCGGGTTTTTTATTGCAAACTGGAAGAGTGATGTTTTACCGCGACCCAGGCTATGAAAACTATTGCGACTTTTCTCATGTCTCTCATCATGGCTGGCTGGATTGGGGCGATCGCCATTCTCTCAGTTCAAAATTTTTCGTCCGTTACCCTCAAATTCTTTCAATTCGAATTGTTCCCCATCCCGGTGGGGTTAGTTTTGGCATTTAGTGTTGGATTAGGGATCGTTGGAACGGCACTCATTCAACCTCTGGTGAGTGTGCCCAACTACGACGAAGAAGATGAGTTTGAAGACTAATTGAGCGAGTAAACTTGTCCATCAATCAGCAGTCGGGTAATTCCCTTTGCTTGTAAATGGGAGGAGGTTTTCTGTAAAACCCTGCCATCAGGCAATTTAATTACTCGCTGTGTTCTTGGGTTGGAGTAGCGCTTGGCAACCCGGTGATTATCAAAGATTGGTAGCGTTTTCTCCTGAGTTTCAGCTTCGGGGATTTGCCCTAAATCTCCAAAATCTTTTAATGGGCGGGCAATTAACTCGGCGGAACGATCAACGACCAGGTAGCACGTCCTTGGTAGGGAAGCCTCCTCTAAGGGAAGAACCTGCACTAAGGTCTTACCTCCGGTGCCCATCAGCAAAGCACCCTCTTCTAAGGCTCCTTCCAGGTCATTGTCCAAATCGTCCTCATCCAGATCGTCGTCCAGATCGT
Source organism: Leptolyngbyaceae cyanobacterium HOT.MB2.61 (assembly GCA_023511615.1). Lineage (GTDB taxonomy): Bacteria > Cyanobacteriota > Cyanobacteriia > Leptolyngbyales > Leptolyngbyaceae > Leptothermofonsia. The sequence continues at coordinate 37,596 of JAIMBL010000006.1, read as the reverse complement.
CTTCATCCAGGTCCTCTTCTTCCTGGTCAAGCAGGTCTTCCCCCAGCATTTCCTGTAAAACATTGGCCTCAGCGGTATAGTCAGGATCCGCTGATTGGGTAACTGGGATAACTTCATCGACGATTTCCTGGGCGATGGGAGCAATCTCTTCGATGGAGAGGGGAGATGCATGGATTTCTGGTTCTACCAATTGGGGAGGTTCAACAATGGCAGAAGAGCGTTTGCGCGATCGCCGCCCACTTGGAGTTGGAGCTTCCTGCACCGGAACCGAAACAACTCCCAATTGCTCCACCGGTAATTCAGCCGATGCTGGAGCAGCTTCGCTAAAACGACCCGTCCGTTTCTGTTGAATCAAAGACTCGTATTCTTCCTCAGACAGGGTGCTCTTCAGGAGACGGCTCACAGTACTGGTACTGACTCCATACATACTGGCCAGGGATGAACTCGTCTCACTCGTTTTCCGATAGAGTTCGAGTATTTTCTTTTTATCAGACTCAGAAAGCTTACGAGAGGTCATGCTGTCGTTCTTGGAAGTAGCCCCACCTGTTTCATTGTATTCCGAAGAAAGTCACCTGTGCGTGAAAGCAGGTAAGGCTCTCAAGAGAATCTACTTGGGTTGAATGGTACCTGATGGTTTGTTGTTGCTGATCCTGGCTCAAGTTACCCGTCTGCGTCCGCCAGTTCGGCTGCGAGAACGGCTCGAAACGTCATACTCCAATGCTGCTCCAATCCCAAACAACACTCCACTGAATACCCAAAACACCTCTAACAATCCACCGCTCTGGTAATCAGACAGGCGATTCGTTGCGTATTTAAACCAGATATCGGCAATATAAAGCGAGAAAGCAGCGGCTGCAATCATGCGCCAGGACTGAGCGAACCGCCCCCCCCAAAATGCCAGCAGGAGTGTAGTCGCAATGATCAACAGCAAAATATCACTGATGACATAGAACCAGTCAAGAAAGGGTTTCAACGGCGCCAGGATCTTTTCTAAAGTTTGCGCCCAAGCGGGAACATTGGAGTTATCCTCAGTTTTTGGAGATGAAGCTTTTTCTGCGGGAATTGCCGGAGCCGGAAGCGTTTTATCAGTTGTTGTAGGTGCTGGTGATGTCGCTGTTGGAGATTTAGGTTGTGCTGTTGGATTTGCCTGAGGACTGGCTTTTGTTTTTTGAGCAGGTTTGGCGGGAGCTGTTTGAGCAATGGCAGGCGGAAGGAAAGGAGATCGGGCTGTACTACTCGTGGCAGGGGCAGAAGCCAGATAGGCCAGGATAATGCCTAATGCTGCAATAACGCCAACAACGCCCCACTGCCAGATTTCCAGATTCAACCGCCTGGATATCACGGCCAGAAGCATGCCAAGCAGAAGAAAAATATAGGCAAAGACAAAAAAGAAATCTCCAGGGGAAACATCCGGCTCGATTCCCAGCCCTAACTCCCAGTAGGAAAACAGCAGGTTCCCAATGAAATAGCAGAGCATTCCTAACCCAATACACAACCAGACGTTGCGACCGCTGACGATCTGGGGGCTTTGCCAGTTTCTAAAGCAGAGGATGGCTGCGGTGATAAAGGCGACCGTCTCAAAAATGGAAGTTCCAACTGAGTACCAGTAGGGGCGAGGCTGACCGGGCGCAGGCACGCTGAAAAGCAAAAAGAATAACAATGCCAGCACAGCCCAGCCAACCTGGGCGAGGACGATAGTCTGAACCGACAGTACGGATTTGGAACCAGATGACTTGTTCAAGGAACTGCCTACCGAAATTCTAAGGGGGAGATGCGAACAGTGGAAATGAATAACCAGGGTCAGGTTTGCGATCAACCCTTAAACAAGAGTCGAATGTTAGTCGAAACTGAGGCAGATGGAGCATATCCTGAACATTTCTTCAAGCTAACCATTAGTTTAGTGCCACAGTTTACCAAGGGGAGATTGGTTTAACCAGGCTTGAAATTGTACGCGATCGCTCCCCGATAGATCTTGCAGAGTGTCAATTGTTCGCTCAACGAAGGTAGTGTTCCCAAAATAGGCTTTGCCTAAACGGTGTAGCTCTTGCAGCAGGGTATTCAGGTGGTGTTCCTGCCAGGGCGGAATCTGGGCTGCGTTGAGGGGATCCATTGTCAGCAAATACTTGACCGCATCAGGCGTCTCTCCCTGAGGGAAATGCCATTGCTTAAATACTTCTGCAATATCTTTCTGAAAGAGCCCTGCTTGTCTACCCCCCAACAGGTCTTCGACATCAATGTAGACGGCCTGTAACATTAGTAAGCAAGCCTTGATGTAAGCAGGCGAAACTGTGCTGCTGCTTGCTGCTGCTTCTCCTTCACTGGCAAGCTGTTCCAGCCGAATCTTGCCCCAAACGCTATACCGCTCAGGTTCCTCTAGCAGGACACACGCTTTCCCCTGATTATCAGTCAAGTCGCGCCAGAATGCCTTTGCCTCCTCCTCTTGACTGGCATTGAACACACTGATCAGGCGGAAAGTTTGCCCCTGATAGGTCAAAATCGGGATCTGCTGATCCTTCTTCGGGTGTTGAATGCTGGAGATTTCGACATCCTGCCGTTTCAGAATAAACATGACACTGCCGATAAACTTCTATCAGGGCGGATGATTGGGCTACAGTTTCACCAGGTGAGCTATAAGCGAGAACCGAGTTACCAGGCGAAATGAGTAATCGATTCAAGCCATGTTAACTCAAACATTACCTTAATCAGTTCCCATTTTTAGGCTGTCAGTGTACATCTCGCTGGTATCTTGCAATGGTTGTAGATAGGTGGTGACGTCCTGGACTCTGTGACTGAGGTTTGTAGAGATGCTCCAACCGTCTTTACAGACCAGAGCAACGTTTCTGGAATAGTCTGGAATAAGCATCTAAGAATAAGCATCTATAGCTATAGCGACCAGGCTTAGGATGGGGTGCAGGGGTGGAACCCCTGGCTGGGGGCTTCGCCCCCACACCCCCCTTAAACTCAGTGTCCTAAGCAATCTGGCGACAGCTATAAATAGTTGTAGAGATACCGGTTTTCCTTTTGAGGGCTGGACACACACAGTGAATCTCGTTACTGTTAAGCTTATACCTTAGGGGAAATTATCGCGTTAATTTCCAGCCATAAAGTGGATGAATCTCCAATGGTGAATTCCGATGGGCTCATAGCTCAGTGGATAGAGCAACCGCCTTCTAAGCGGTCGGTCACAGGTTCGAGTCCTGTTGAGCCCGTCACCTAAGTGTTTCAGTGTTTCACGTTTAGCCTCCAATTTGGGACATGGTGCGGCTGTAAACTCCAGTTGTCGCTCCAGATTCCCGTAATTTGAAGTTGATTTCGGGTTTGATGGCTAATAGGGCACGCACTTGCTGCCTCAATTCGGACAGGGAGACGCCCGATCGCAATCCCGCTTTCAAATCAATCTGTCCCGCTTCATTCAGTAAACAGGGTCTAAGCCAGCCATCGGCAGAGAGACGCACGCGGTTGCAGCGATCGCAAAAACATTCTGACATCTGACTGATAAAACCCACCGTTCCCCTGGCGCCGGGAATCTGAAACACGTCCGCTGGGCCATTGCCCTGCACCTGTCCTTCCGTCAATCCCCACTGGGCTCGAATGCGTTGCCGCAATTCTTCTGAGCTAACCCAGCCCCGATTCTTAAACAGGTGATCATTACCAATTGGCATAAACTCAATGAACCGGACATGCCATTCCCGTTCAATACTCAGTGCTGCTAGATCAAGCACCTCCTGATCATTGATACCAGGAATTACAACCACGTTGAGTTTTAAGGGGTTAAAGCCTACCCGGTAAGCTTCCCGAATCCCATCCCAAACCTGCTGCCAGCGGAGTCGTCCGCGACTGCCCACAATTTGCTCAAAGACTTCGGGATTGAGGGAGTCAAGGCTGATATTAATGCGCCGCAACCCAGCAGTGTAGAGTTTCTGTGCCAGAGGTTTCAACAGAAAGCCATTGGTGGTCATGGAGAGGTCGCGGGTTTCGGGGAAGGCAGCGATTTCTCTAACAATCTCGACCACACCCGGGCGAAGGAGAGGCTCACCCCCCGTCAATCGAAATCGAGTAAAGCCAAGTGGAATAAAGACTCCGCACAAGAGTGTCAGCAACTCTTCCTGAGTCAACAGGTTTTGCCGTAAAACATAGTCAATTTCTGAGCCCTCTGGCATGCAGTATTGACAACGGAAATTGCAGCGATCAGTCAGACTAATGCGGAGGTAATCTACCTGGTTCATACCCCTATTGTGACGGATTTTTAAGGTCAGGTTCAATCTGCTTTGGCTGGAAACAAAACTCGCATCATCTGCCGGAGCGATTGTCCTCGCTGTTCGTGGACAAATACCAGGGGCAAAATTGCCACCAGCCGCACAATGGCAGAAAGAGCGAATAGACCGGGAATTCCTCCATAGTTGGTAAACTCTGCCAGAAAGCCACCAGCGGTTGTGCCTAACGCCCCACTCACCCCCGCAATGGCGGCAGCTACTGCAAAGTAAGTCGCCTGATGGCGGACGGGAGCAACTCCCAATTGCAGATTGTTGTTACAAAGATCGATCGCGGCCCACGTCACTCCGGCTAACACATGTAGCGATGGCAACCAAAGCCAGCTAGATAGGGAGTTGGTTCCTGTGCCTAACCACAATAGGGGGGTAACTGCCACCAGAATCCCCACTGTAATAAGAATAGCGCGGTTGCCTACCCGATCTGCCAATCTACCCCAAAGCGCCAGCATCAGCATGTTCGCCCCAGCTTGCAGACTGTTGTAGATTGTCACCCAGCGCACATCAATTGAAAGATTGTCCAGCATGTAGAGATTAAAGAAAGGCGCACTGAGGTTGACGGCAAACATCCACAGGCTGAAGTAAAGCAAAAAGAACAGAAAATTGGTGTCTTTGAGCAGGGATGGGGCTGAGGTGAGGAAGAATGGCAGGGGTGCGATCGCTGTTTCGGTTTTGTCAACGCCTGCTTCTTCCCCGCTCTCCCCTGACTCCTCGCCACTGGCATCCTGCACCTGTGGATTCACATCCACCATCAAACACTGAAACCCCAGGCTTACCAGTCCAGCGACCACCCCTAATGCCAGAATGAGACCGTATCCCTGAATTGAGCCACCAGGAAATGCCGAAACGACCCATCCCAAAATAGGTACACTCAGCAGATTGGTCAGGCTGGCAGCACTATTGCGAATGCCAAAGTATCTTCCCCGCAGTCGACGAGGTACCAGAGCCGCCAACCAGCTCAGCCAGGAAGCACTGCCCAAAGCCGCCAAAAAGTTGGTCACAAAGACGATCGCGAGTGTCCACAGCACCAGTAGCTGAGGTGCTATGGTATGCCAGCCTGCCAGCGCAACGATGGCTGCCAGAATCAGCCACAGACAACGGGCGGGACCATAGACCCAGAGGCAGTAGTTGTGGCGGCTGGTAGTGCGATCGCCCAGAAATGCCCCCAATGGCTGAATTAAGTTTGCCAGCATGGGAATAGACGCCAACAGCCCAATCTGCGTGGGGCTGGCATTTAGCTCCACCAGAAAATTGCTGAGTAGTACCCCTCCCGTGATGTTTGAGAAAATGGTCGCAAACACCCCATCCAGGGTTGAGGCTCGCAAGCTCCTTCTAATGGCGTTTTTAGAGATTACTGGAGAGGGGGGTTGAGCAGGGGACGGCAATTCCACAGCAGATTGTTCAATGACCACCTGCTCAACTGCTACTCTGGATTCAACCGTTTCAGCTTTCACAATCCCCAAAGTCTGAGATTAACCTTCTGCGTTCTTATCAATGGTAAGCGAATGCCCTGTACTAATCGTCAAATTCCATTCAGGCATTACGATGACCTTGGATCAAGAAAACCCCAGATATCGGGTGCACAAAGCAATCATTAGACAGAATATTTTTGAACTGGTGGTATGTTTGTAATCTCTGGCGTAAGTTTGGTAATCAGTGGAAGGCGGGTAGGGAATAGTGCTCTCCATAACTTGGCGTCATTGTAGGTGGTGGAAACACGCAAGACCAGGGTTTCAGGCATCTAGCTTTTCACACAGCATCATGGAGAGCCGGGAATAGTTGTCAAACTCTGCGCGAGGCCGTCTAAGAAACATTCCAGTTCCTGTCCGTAAACTTCATTCCAGGGACCGATGCTCAGTTCGCGCTGGCGAACCCACTCCGCTTCGAGCGCTGTGCGTGTGTGAACGTCCATTGACTGAAAAGACAGCATTTTTCCCAGGGTCACCGCATGTTGAATTCCCGCTGCCAGGGCGGCAATTCCGTGGGTGTCAGTAGAATCAACCCAAAGTAGATCTACGATGACTCCTTCCAGAGCGAACTCCAGAGAGTCCTGCAACAACCGTTGAAACTCAAGGCTATTGGTGCTGTCTAAGGAACCATTTGGCTGAAGAACCACGGTGTTGGGTCTGGGTTCCTGAGGGGAAGTAATGGCATTGACGGCAGCTAAATCGGTCGCTGGCTTAGACCAGGTTGCAGTAGAGTCAACGGTTATATGCATGACAATCTCCAGGTAGGTCGGGTGGGGGCAGAGGTCAGGCTGTTTCAGCAGAACGAAAAAACAGACGTGAAGAAATCTTTCCCGATTGCCTCCAGTATGGAGTGAGACTCGACCAGCCGGATTGTAGTAAATCACTACGGCCCTGTGTTTCAAATGGCTTGCCAGGTTGTAAAGTGTCACTGTGCCCATGTGTTCTTGCTCAGTGCGACAAATGAGGCTAATCACGATGAGCCTGTGAACTTAGTCACGATGGATCGCCTTTCTCCCCGTGCGGGTTACACCTTACCTGTTTTTGCCTGTGCCGCTGCGATCGCCGCTCTTCGCCATCTGCAAACAACTGCCCCTCTTCGTGCTGTCCAGGTAGACCTGCTTGAACCGCCCCAAACCGTTGATATTTCCATTGAGCAGGTTGCAAAGCTCAAACCAGACGCTGCGTTGGCCATTACCCGTAGCGATCCGGGCGACAACCTGGACTTAACTCGCCATACCCCCGTCTGGGCGATGGTGGAATGGGGAGCCGCAGATCAATCCGAACCCATTCTGCTGATTGGAGGAGAAGGGATCGGGAAGCACCAGGAAACTGGACAACCAGCTATCTATGCCTATGCCAGAAGGTTGTTGCTGACGAACCTGGAGCGCTGGCTGGAACCGGAGAAAACCATTCGGGTTTGGCTGATTTTGCCGGAGGGAAGAGATCTGGCTCAACGCACTTCCAATCAGGCATTTGGGATTGTAGAAGGGCTTTCACTCCTGGGAACCACTGGTGTTTCTCAACCCCTGAGTGCGCCTGGTCAGCTAGAGGTGTACCGGGAAGAACTGAGGCAAAAGAGCGATCGCTTTGATTGTCTGGTGTTTTGCGTTGGAGAGAACGGACTCAATTTAATCCAGCAGATGGGAGCGAATCCGGCCCAACTGGTGAAAACGGCCAACTGGTTGGGGCCATTGCTGGTAGAGGCAGGGATACAGGGAGTGCAATCGATCCTGCTGTTTGGCTATCACGGTAAGCTGATCAAACTGGCTGGGGGCATTTTTCATACCCACCACCATGTCGCAGACGGACGCATCGAAATTTTGACTGCCCACTGTGCGAAGGCAGGTTTGTTGACTCAGGATTTACAGGCGATCGCCACCTGTGCAACCGCAGAAGACGGTTTGAATTACTTAAGAAGCCAGGATGCTGAAACAGCAAGCGATTGGGTCGAGCGAGTGTATGGCGAGATCGCCCACACCATTGACCAGCGAACTCAGAACTACATTCGCCTCCATAGCACCCACTCGGTCAGTATCGGAACGGTGTTATTTGATCGCGATCGCACGATCATTGCAAAGAGCAGAACAGGAGACACCTTATTTGAACAAGTACTGTTAGGCTAGATACAATACAAAGATTTAGCGACTGCCTTTTTGAAATTCTTTTCCAAACCAGTATATTCAGTCTTTAAGTTCACCTTCGCAGTACAAAGCAGGACACTTCGGTGACATTACAGACAGAATCGCAGCCCCAGGTTGCATCGCTGGAACAGACCCAGATCAATCGCCAAATGATCGCCATTCTAGACTTTGGCTCCCAATACTCTGAACTGATTGCCCGCCGGATTCGGGAAACCCAGGTCTACTCTGAAGTTCTTTCTTACCGCACCACTGCTGAACAACTGCGACAACTGAACCCCGCAGGCATTATTCTTTCGGGGGGGCCAAGTTCTGTGTATGACCCAGGCGCGCCCCATTGTGACCCGGAAATCTGGAACCTGGGCATTCCAATTTTGGGCGTGTGTTACGGAATGCAGTTGATGGTGCAGCAACTCGGTGGCGGAGTTGAACGCTCCGATCGCGGCGAATATGGCAAAGCCTCCCTGTTCATCAACGATCCCACTGATTTGCTGACAAATGTAGAAGATGGTACCACCATGTGGATGAGCCATGGTGACTCTGTAACTCGTCTACCTGAAGGGTTTGAATTACTGGCCCACACGGACAATACCCCCTGTGCAGCGATCGCCCACCAGGAGAAAAAGCTCTATGGAGTTCAGTTTCACCCCGAAGTGGTGCATTCTATCGGTGGACTTGCCCTCATTCGCAACTTCGTTTATCACATTTGCGAGTGTCAGCCCACCTGGACTACTGCTGCCTTTGTAGAAGAATCTATTCGAGAAATTCGAGCCAAAGTAGGTGACAAACGGGTACTGCTGGCGTTGTCAGGTGGGGTGGATTCCTCTACCCTGGCATTTTTGCTTTACAAAGCGATTGGAGAACAGCTTACCTGTATGTTCATTGACCAGGGGTTCATGCGAAAGCAGGAACCGGAGCGCCTGGTTAAATTGTTTCGGGAGCAGTTTCACATCCCGGTGGAATATGTAAATGCCCGTGAGCGATTTCTAGCAGCGATCGCGGGTGTCACTGATCCGGAAGAAAAGCGCAAGCGCATTGGTCACGAATTCATTCGTGTTTTTGAAGAAGAATCCAGGCGGCTCGGTCCCTTTGACTACCTGGCTCAGGGAACCCTTTACCCAGATGTGATTGAGTCTGCCGATACTAATGTCGATCCCCAGACGGGCGAGCGGGTTGCCGTCAAGATTAAGAGTCATCACAATGTCGGTGGGTTACCTAAGGATCTGCGATTTAAGCTGGTAGAGCCCTTGCGGAAGTTGTTTAAAGATGAGGTACGTAAAGTTGGGCGCTCTATTGGCTTACCCGAAGAAATTGTCCAGCGTCATCCTTTCCCTGGTCCCGGTCTGGCCATTCGCATTCTGGGTGAAGTGACCGAAGAACGGTTGGAGATCCTGCGAGATGCTGACTTCATCGTTCGCCAGGAGATCAACCGTTGCGGTATGTATAGCCAACTCTGGCAGGCATTTGCGGTTTTACTACCCATTCGCAGTGTAGGTGTTATGGGCGACCAGCGGACCTACGCCTATCCGATCGTGCTTCGCTTTGTCACCAGTGAAGATGGCATGACAGCAGACTGGGCCAGGGTTCCCTATGATTTGCTGGAACTCATCGCCAACCGGATTGTGAATGAAGTTCGAGGTGTTAACCGGGTGGTTTACGATATTACCTCCAAACCCCCTGGAACCATTGAGTGGGAGTAAAAGTTTAACTGCTTCAAGGGTGAAGGGGTGACGGGGGCAACCCCGCAAAACTTTCAACCTGGTCTACAAGGATGGCTGGCGTAAGTTCAGCAACGACTGCAGGGATGCTAGGTGCCAGGAATGGTTACTCAATCAACAACCTTTTGTGGAAAACTCCTTGAAGTCTGTGGAAAACTCCCAAAAAACTTCAAATTCCTGTGGAAAACTTTGTAATAGAACAACGCATCTATAGCTCTACGCAGGTGAGTGGGGACATTGGAAGTGAAGAGAGAGTGGGGGCTTCGCCCAGTCGTGAAAAGCTTGAAAAAAGCAAGAAATTTTTACCGTTACAATGGGTCTACAAGGAGTTAAAAGAAAGGGTTCCAGATGGCTGGTCAACTGTTATTAGTCGATGACGAACCAGGTTTGCGTGAGGCAGTGCAGGCTTATCTTGAAGACAGCGGATTTACCGTTGATGTTGCCAGCAATGCTACCGAAGGGCTGGAACTCGCTCACCAAAAGCTTCCTGACCTGGTGATTACGGACATTATGATGCCCCAGGTGGATGGTTATCAATTTTTGAAGCAACTCCGGGAAGAACCCCAATTTAAGACCCTACCCGTCGTGTTTTTAACAGCGCGGGGCATGACATCCGATCGCATCCAGGGCTACAACGCTGGGGTTGATGCTTACCTTTCTAAACCCTTCGATCCCGATGAACTGGTGGCGATCGTCACTAACCTGCTGGAGAAACAGAATGCGTTAAGGGATGCCGCCGCTTCTGATGAAGGGCACAACATCGCTGAACTGGCCCGGCAAATGGCAGAAATCAGAGCCATGCTGATGCAGAAAGGCGCGATCGCCCAGTCTCCCTCTCCGATCAAAATCGACTTTACCCCCCGTGAACAGAGTGTGCTGGAACTGGTTGTTGATGGCTTGATGAATAAAGAAATCGCCCGCCGCCTCGATACCAGTGTCCGCAATGTCGAAAAATACGTGAGTCGTTTATTCAGCAAAACGGGTACTAATAGCCGTACAGAACTGGTTCGCTATGCTCTGGAGCATGGCTTGACAAAGAATTGACCCAAGACATGATTCGCCCCTTTGCCGAAGCCTCTACAGCTCGTTGTCCTGACGTTGTCGTTGTGGATGAGACCGTATTAGTGAATGAACCGCTCCAGGAATAAGAAACTCTGACGACATTGCCTGGAGGATGTCCTACCTCGCTAAATGTTGATGCCATCCTAATGAAAATAAGCGTTGGCTTGCGATTCATCACAGAATCCGGAGATCTATGAAAGATAAGAAAGTTCTATTAACAGGTGGAACAGGTGGGCTGGGTCTGGGTGTGACGCCGATGGTGCTGGCGCAAGGAGCCGAAGTTACTATTCCTTACCACAACGCCAAAGAAGTGGAGCGATTGAAAGGCTTTTTGCCTCCTGCCGACTTCTCTCGAATTCAGTTCGTTGCGGTGGATTTGACAAATGAATCGGCAGTGCAGCAGTTAGTGGACAGTATGGAACGGGTGGATGTGCTGATTCACCTGGTAGGTGGCTTTTCCATGGGGCCAACTCATACATATAGCCTGGAACAATGGAAACAGGACTTTGACTTGAATCTGATTACAACCTTTCTGGTTTGTAAGCATAGCCTCAGGAAAATGCTAGAGCATGGATACGGACGGATTGTCACCACCGGATCGCGAGGCGCAGTGCAGCCCAGTGGGCAACTGGCAGCTTACTGTGCATCAAAAGCGGGAGTGGTGGCATTGACACAGGCTATCGCCGACGAAACCAGAGGCACTAACATCACCGCCAACGTTGTTTTACCCAGTGTTATTGATACTCCGGCCAATCGAGCTGCAATGGGGGCAGAGAATGCTCCTCAGTGGGTCAAACCCGAATCGCTGGCAGAGGTTATCTGTTTTTTGGCCTCAGAAGCAGCCCGCGATATACGAGGGGCAGCCGTTCCTGTCTACGGCAATGTTTAACGGACCTGAATCCCCGACTGCCGGAAGCGAGTGACCCAAAGGTCTAAGTCAGGGTCGGGAATCTTGGCTCTCATCTCCTGCTGGATGTGCTCCGCCTGCGCTTGCGACTCTGCCAGAGCAAAGACCGTGGGGCCAGAACCGGACATCATGGTGCCCAGGGTGCCGATTTGTTGAAAGGTTTCCCGCAGTTGCAAGACTTGAGGATAGGCGGGCAGCACCACCTTTTCCAGATCGTTGTAAAGCAGTTTGCCAATCTGGGTTCCATCGCGGTGGGCGATCGCAGCCATCATCGGACCTGCATGCACCTGCTGCCGGCGCTGATCCAGAGCTGTTTCCCTTAAGTAGGAATCACTAAACTGCTGGCGATAGGTTTGGTAAGCCCAGGGTGTGGACACTGAAAGCGTGCGGTACTTGGCCAGCACGATATAGAGATGATCCAAACCAGGCAATGCATCCAGTTGCTCACCACGCCCCGTTGCCAGGGCAGTGCCTCCTGCAATACAGAACGGCACATCCGAACCCAACTGGGCACCCAACTCTTGGAGTTCGTCATAGGTCAGACCCAGATTCCAAAGCAGATCAATCCCCACCAGAACGGCGGCGGCATTGCTGGAGCCACCTGCCATTCCGGCACCTACCGGAATCTGCTTATCTATACAGATATCCACTCCCCCCAAACGGGCAAAATGCTCCGGAAACTGCCGACTCATCAACGCCGCTGCCTGATAGGCCAGGTTGCTGCTATCACCCGGTACCTGGGGATGGTCGCAGCGGACGTGAATGGTCTGCGTACTATTGGCACAAATTTGAATCTGGTCTGCCAGATCCACACTCTGGAGCACCATGATCAGTTCATGGAAACCATCAGGGCGATCGCTCAGAATTTCCAGGTAAAGATTGATTTTGGCGGGAGCCAGCAGCGAGTAGGAACGCATCAAATTCATTACTTAGCGCGACCCAGTTCTCGACGCTCAAGTCCTCAGCGCGAGACTGGGGGTTCACATTCAATTGTTCCAGCAAGTGGCTCAGTTGGTCACTGTCAATCAGGCTTTTCAGATTGTTTCGCAGCATTTTGCGCTTACTGGAAAAGCCAAGTTTGACTAAAGTTTCCATCTGGCGAGGGTTGTAGGCAGGTGTGCCAGTTGAGCGGGGACGCAGGCGCACTACTGCCGAATCCACTTTGGGTGGCGGCTGAAAGGCTTTGGCAGGAACATCACAGATAAACTGGCACTCTGCCAGATACTGGACTCGGACAGACAAAGCACCGAACTGGGTAGAACCGGGTTTTGCTGTCAGCCGCTGGGCCACTTCCCGCTGAACCAGCAGGACGATCGCCTCAAAGGGTTGAGGATTGGGATGGGCGATCGTGCCCAGCAGTTTTTCCAGAATCGGTCCCGTGATGTTGTAAGGAATATTGGCAACCACTTTGTTCGGGTTGTGAAATTGCGGAAAAGGCTGTAAAAGTGTGTTGAGATCTAGAGTGAGAAAATCTCCTTGTAGCAACAAAAAATTTTCAGTTTTTCCCAATTTTCTAGTCAGAATTTCGCACAAATCCCGGTCAATTTCTACAGCAACAACTGATTCAGCTAAAGGTAATAATTGACGAGTGAGTATGCCAGTACCAGGACCAATTTCTAATACGCGATCGCCCTCCTTTAGCTCTGCTACCGCTACAATTTTACTCAAAGCCTCTTCGCTCTGGAGCCAGTGCTGACCAAATTGTTTACGGGCTTTAGGCACTGTACTACTCCAGTAATCCCACCAATTCACCCTGACCAGAAATCACTTGTCCAATCGCATAAGCCGGGATGTTTTGAGACTCAAAATGGTGAATAGTTTCTGTTACCTGGTCAGCGGAAACTAAAACAACAAATCCAATTCCCATATTAAATGTATTGAACATGGCAGCGGGATTAACATTTCCCTCTCTTGCCAGCCATTCAAAAATTGGCAAAACCGTCCAGGAATCAGGATTGATTTTGACAGCCTGACCCTGGCCCAGACAGCGGGGTAGATTTTCGGGCAATCCTCCCCCCGTAATGTGCGCCATCCCATGAATTTCCAACCCGTGCTGGAGAGCGGCGAGGACAGGCTTTACGTAAATTTGCGTAGGAGTCAGTAAAACCTCTCCCAGGCTTTTGCCTCCCAGCGCTGGGGGGCGATCGCTCCAGTCAAAGCCGCGATCGTGGACTATCTTCCGTACCAGGCTGAAACCGTTACTGTGAACACCCTGGCTGGCCAAACCCACAGCTACATCTCCCACCTGCACCTGAGATCCGTCCAGGAGTCGTCTCCTGTCCACAATGCCAACGCAAAAACCTGCCAGGTCGTACTCTCCAGCCTGGTAGAATCCAGGCATTTCAGCCGTTTCGCCACCTAAGAGAGTACACCCTGCCTGGTGACACCCTGCCACAATGCCTGCAATAACCTGCTCTAGCTGATCCGGGTTAAGATGCCCTGTCGCCAGGTAATCCAGAAAAAATAACGGCTCTGCGCCGCTGGTCAGCACATCGTTAACACACATCGCCACCAGGTCTATGCCAACCGTATCGTGACGACCGAGACTGTGTGCCAGTTTCAGTTTTGTGCCAACTCCATCCGTTCCCGACACAAGAACTGGCTCTTGATAGCCCGCTGGCAGTTGGAAGAGACCGCTAAATCCACCCAAACCGCCCATAACCTCTGGCCGAGCAGTACTGTTCACCATCTGCCGGATCCGGTCTACGAACGCCCGACCTGCTTCAACGTCTACCCCCGCTTCGCAGTAATCCATACCTGCCCTCTGCCCCCTTCCAGCCCGTAGTGGTTCACCAAAGAAACTTCGCTGAGTTATCTCAATTCAGAAGGACTAATTTCCGGGGTTTTAAGGGGTTGCAAACCCTTACAATCTGCCTGGCAGACTACTGGCCCCTAATCCCTGGCTCCGAAATCTCAGTCCCCGGCCTCCTGCACCTGACATGCCGTAGCCTTTAATCCATTCTCTAGCCAAAATGGCGCTTATCGCTTCGGTAAGCCATTTGTGCAGGTTGTATTGTACTTGGCTCAAAGCCAATCCGAGAAGCAGGCAGAGATAACAACCAGAATCGCTCCCCGATCCGGAGCGTTTGTCAAAGAATCAGCATAAAAAGTATGAAGATTTTATGAGGTTACTGTAAAGTTTCTGGAATAGAGAAAACTGGCGAAACCCTTGCCCAGTCGCGTATCGGCTCAATTTGATTTTATAGAGATTTAATAAACTTCATAATGAATTTGTAGGATCCCTGATCCCCAATGGAAAAACTTCGTGATAGTCTGTTGCAGTTCTAAAACTCCGGAGTGAACACGGAACGAATACGAGTTAGTGCTGTGCCAGGCAATTGAGTGTCACACCCAGTTGTACGGCCTCACTTTCTCGCAGCAGGTGCCCTTCACGCATGAGTGTATGAATCAAAAACTTCTAAGCGGTCTAACTGCAACTTTGTTGATTTCAACCGTTGGTATTCCCCTTGCAGGAAACGCCAATTCTTCTGAAGCAGTTGACCAACGTTCAGAGACGAGTCTCAAAATAGCCTCCAACCATTCCCCTAACCCGGCCCTCGACCTGTCGAGTGAGGTGGTCAAGCTAGGAGAGCAGCCGTCTCAACCAACTACTGAGGCCAATGAGCTGGCGATCGCTAAAGTTCATGCCCATGAACTCGCGGGGCGCAAAGCAGCAACCCTCTATGTTCGCAATATTCCTGTTTTGACCGTCCTCAGCTCAACAAAAGCTGCCCCCGAAGCCGTCAAAATGGGAGTCCAGCAGCCCAACACCTCCCTATTAGGGATCCAGGATAAAGGGCTGGATACTTCAAGTCAGCAGGAGTCGTCTTCCGAGTCTGCTCCCGAAGCCAGCCAAAACCCAACTTCCTCTGCTTCTCTTACAAAAGAGGCAAGGTCAACTCAGGGAGACGCTGTGTGGCGAGCATCGGAAATCGCTGCCAGGTTAAATCAGCTCAATCGTGATGGGTTTGATGCCAAAAATATCACCGTGGCCTGGGAGGCAAAGTCAGGCTATGTCATCAAAGCCCAGGATCTCACCCTGGCTGTGGTTGATTCCAACACTATCTTGCCAGATACCACCCGCAACCTGGAAAGTGATGCCCTCCAGGCTACTAATCGACTCCGCCGTTTATTAGGCAACGCCGATCCCCTATCTGAGGTGACTGGCAGGCCTCGTCGCCGGACAGAAGTTTCTGTCGGCCCCTTCCGAATTGCCCTGAGCGGAATGGCATCCTGGTATGGACCTGGTTTTGACGGTAACCAGAGCGCCAGTGGGGAAATTTTCAGTCAACACAAAATGACGGCAGCCCACCGGAGCTTGCCCTTTGGCACACGAGTGCGGGTGACGAATCTAAATAACGGCACGTCAGTCATTGTGCGAATCAACGATCGCGGCCCCTTCCACGGCAACCGGATTATTGACTTGTCCACAGCAGCAGCACGGGTACTGGGTTTAATCCAGACTGGAGTTGCGCCTGTGCGATTGGATATCGTGGATCCCCAGTCTGTGGCAGAGAATTGAGCCTCACTCCTGCCGCAAACCTTGCAGGGGTTCGTTACTTTCCACGCCTTTGCCTTGAATTAAAACACCAAAGTTACCCAAACCCACTGGGCTGACAAGCTGTTGCAGGGCATCTCGACGGCGGAGGATTTCAACGATGGCTTGGGGATCGCTGGTTTCAGACCGGCTCAGGGCGGCCAGGCGATCGCCCAACCCCAACGCCATCAGAAACATTCCTTGTTTCGTATAACCAAGAGTTTGCAAGCCGCATCGCTCTCCCTGGCGTTGCAAAGCTGTAAAGTCTACGTGGGCAGTAATGTCTTGCTCTCCGACATAAATGTAGGGATTGGAGTGATGTCTATGACGGTAATAGCACTGTAAGGTCCCTTGGGATCGCATCGGGTGGTAGTAGCGATCGCTAGTGTATCCATAATCAATGGTTAAAACGTAACCGCACTTAAGTTTCTCGGCCACGGCGGTCATCCAATCCAGCGCAGCCAGGTTCACCTCCGTTCGGTAGCCGTCCGGATAGGTCCCAGAAAACAAATTGATGCCAACCTCATCGAAGTACTCCACCAGATGTGAAGTAGATAGATCATCCACCACTTCAACAAACTGAATTTTTGCTTCAGCTTCTGGCTGAACCGTGACATACACTTCCCGCAACTGTCCTGCTTCCAGAACCACCTGATGAACAGGGAGAGCATCGACTAGTTCATTGGAAAAGAGGCAACCTGTGACTGATCCCGCAGGTAAATCCTCCAACTGACACCATCGCAAACGGTTTCCCATGATTTCTAGAGACTTCAGTTGTCGCTGTTGTTCCGCCATTAAAGCTGCCGCCCGCTCGATAATGATGTACTCCAGCGATTCAAAAAATAGGGGATAGCTTTGTTGCAAGTAACCCAGGACATCGGATGCCAAAAGTCCCTGCCCGGCTCCCATTTCCACCAGGGTGAAGGGGTGCGGCCGACCCATGACTTCCCACATCTGAACCAATTGCTCAGCCAGCAGTTCTCCAAAGTCTGCCCCCAAATGGGGAGACGTGAAGAAATCCCCCTGCGTACCAATTTGTGAAGCACTACTGGCGTAGTAACCGTGAAGTGGATGGTATAACGCCAGTTCCATAAATTCAGAAAAGGGAATCCTGAAACAGGAACTCTCGGCAATCCTTTGGGCGATCAGGATGCCGAGAGCTGAGGAACTCGATGAACTTTCTCCCAACTGCGTTGCCATGTCCACCACCAGTAGCGGCTTTCATTGTGACACAGGCAGAGGGCCTGGCAGAACAAGAATTGATTTGCTCGATAATGCTCTTGCGTTGGACAGATTAAGCATTGAACCCTATTCAGTTTTTCCAACACCACACTCCGCAAACACAGCAAACATTAATGACATGATTTAGCCGATCTGGCTAACTTCACCTTGACCGACATCAAAAGTAATGGCAAATTTAGCGTGGGGTTGGGTCTGCTTGAGCACGCGTAGATAAGCCTCGGCATCGTTGCGACGCCGGAAGCGTGTAACCGCCAACTGATTCAAATTCGGTAATAATTTGTGAATTACCCAGGGATTGAGTTGCTGTTGATAGTTCATTGTCCTAATCTTTAGTGGCTAATGGTTTCCTCGTGCCAGGCAAAAGGCTGGTAGATGAAGAAGTAGTGCAGTTAATTCCTAAAAACGCTATATCTAGTCTTACCTGGCAACGTACCTACTATAGATAGCGGTTAACCTGCTAAACTGCAAATCTTTTCACAAAAGTACACATTGAGTAGCCAGGTCAATGCCCATCCAGTTGAAAGTCACTCAAACCACCTTTTTCAAGCGCACCACCGAGCCTTCCTCGCAGTTGCCTCCAGAGGATAAAGTTGAGGTTGCAGCCGGTCGAGTATTTGACATTCATTCCTGGAAGGTTGTTAATCCAAGTCACGTCCGAGTGGCGCTGCTGCGGGACTCGTTAGGAACTCCTCCGCGTAATACCTGGTGTGCCTATATTCCTCATGTTCAACTGATCCGGCCGCCCAGTATCCGGGTGATTCAAAACACAGTCTTTAAGCAGTCCACCGCAGATGCTTCTCAGTTACCCCTTCAGGACAAAGTGGCGATCGCCGCTGGGAGAATTTTCAATCTCCAATCCTGGGCCACAGCCAATAGCAATCATCTTAAGTTAGCTATCCTATGGGATAGCCTTGGAACCCCACCCCGCAACACCTGGTATGTCTACGCTCCCCACCTCCAATTCATCAACCGTCAACCGCAATCCGTACCCATTTCCCAATCTGCCGCCCCCAATCCGGGTGGCTTACCCGTCACGGTTCGCCTGAACGTTCCCTACAAGAGCCAGTTGGATAACGCCTTAAACCCTTCTGGAGCCTGTAATGTCACTTCCTTTGCCATGGTGATGGCCTATTTTCAGATTCGGAAAACTACCGGAGTTGGCCAGTTAGAGGATGAGCTTTATCAATACATGGAAAACAACGGTTTGAGCCGCTGGGATCCCTATGATCTGGCAACCATGGCCCGCAACTACGGATTGGTGGATGACTATACTGAGCGGGGCAGGCTATATGACATTCGGAAAGCGATCGCCGAAGGCCGACCCTGCATCATTCACGGCTACTTCACGAATTTCGGACACATCATTGTCGTGCGCGGTTACGACCAGTACGGATTTTTTGTCAACGATCCCTATGGTGAGTGGACCTCCTCTGGATATCGAAACGACCTTTCTGGGGCCAACCTCCACTACTCCAACTCGCTCATTCAAACAAAATGTTCGCCGGAAGGTGAAGACTATATCTGGCTGCATCGTCTGGCAAGACGGTGAGCCATTAGTTTTTCTTGAGCTTCTTCACTTTTTGGCACCAGGCTCGTTTCTCAGGACTCCATCCCCCCCGCGCACTACAGTTATAGTTGGGTTGGGTAGAAGCTGGGTGTTGAGCAATTACCCCCATTACCGTTCGAGCTGTTGAAGAGGGGTTTGCCTGACTACCTCCATAATCACTCAAACCAATCGAGCCTAAACAGATTCCCAGAGTTAGTAGGGCAATTTCACCTCTCATCTCAAACTCCTCTCACCAAATCTTTCCACTCTTACTGACGACACTCAGGCAAAATCTTTCCCAGAAATCAGAAAATTTTTCTGAGGTTATACCAATTCTTCAAAGCAAGGCTACAGATGAAGAGGTTAGAACCCTCTCAAGGTTTAGTGTTTGTCAATCCAAAATCGCAAATCCAAAGTCAAGAATTGGTATTAATCCTTTTAGAGATCAAATAAGGAGCGATCCGGGATGCCCAGATCCCTGACTTCTTGATTAATGCTGACCCAGGATCGAGTGATTTGGTAAGGAAATCGGGGATCTTCACATTAGCAACCCTCAGGGGTGAGAAGCCTGAGAAAATTTGCTTAAGCCTATCATGTGCAGATGATGCAAATGATGGTGTATCAGAATACTGTTTTCATATGTGGAGATGTTAATGTAACGCCCCCTAATCGATTGATGGATTGTCATGAGCAAACCAATCATTGGGGTTATGGGACCCGGTGAAGGAGCAAGCGTTCAAGAAATCCAGGCCGCGTATCAGCTTGGCAAGCATATTGCCTCAGCTGGTTGGATTTTGCTGACCGGTGGCCGCAATTCTGGTGTAATGGATGCCGCCAGCCGGGGCGCAAAAAGTGTCAATGGTTTGACTGTGGGTATTCTGCCAGCGAGCGATCGCCAGTACCTCTCTCAGGCTGTAGACATTCCAATCCTTACGGGAATGGGCAGTGCCCGCAACAATATTAATGTGCTTTCCAGTGATGTCATTATTGCCTGTGGGATGGGGGCGGGCACTGCTTCTGAAGTTGCCCTGGCGCTGAAAGCAGGCAAACCCGTTATTCTGTTAAATGCCAGTTTGGAAAGCCAGGCATTTTTTCGACAGTTGGCAAACAAGCAGATATTTATAGCCAACGAGGTAAAAGAAGCGATCGCCCTCACCCGCCAACTTCTTTCCCATTCATCCAATCCTTAGATTAACTAATAGAATCAAGTCTTTCTACCGTGATCAATCAGCACAAACCCAACCTTAAATTTACGGTTTACCGAATTAGAAGTAATTTCGTTGCCATCTTTCTTATCGGAAACCTCAACTAGAGGTTTACGGTTTGCCTCAATGTCGCATCCTTCAATCTTTTCTACACTAGAAACATCAACACAAAGCCAATAGATCTGGATCTGGATAGAAGCCTTTGATCTTAGAAGATTCAGGTTGTGTATTAGATAGTTCCACTTTTCCCTGTTTAATCTGGTTCTGTCTTTACTATTTCATCCATTTTTTGGAGGTCATCCCTATGGCAATTATTCGCTGGCAACCCTGGCAAGAAATGGAAACTTTGCGCCAACAAATGGACCAGCTATTTGATGAACTTGTTCCCGTGACCCGTAGCGCCTCCCTTAGCAAGGGCAACAGAAATGCCTGGTTACCGGCGATCGAACTGAAGAACACCGACACTGAATTGATTCTACGCGCCGAATTGCCCGGTATCAATGCTAAAGACCTGGACATTCAGGTGTCTCGCGAAGCCGTTTCTATCTCTGGCGAGTACAAGACCGAAACTGAGTCTAAGGAAGGCCGGGTTATTCGCTCTGAATTTCGTTATGGCAGCTTCCATCGAGTTATTCCACTACCCGTTGTTGTCCGTAACGACGAGGTAAAAGCTGAGTTCAAAGATGGCATTCTCAACCTGTCCCTGCCCAAGTTTGAAGCTGATCGCCCCAAAGTTGTGAAAGTTAACTTAAGTGGTGCCGCAACCGAACCTGCCTTGGAAGTCAGTTCAAATAGTCAATCCCAGACTGCAACTGAGCCAGCCGAAACAGGCGATGTCTGGGCAGAAGTCGTTCAGAATTAGTTGGAAGGTGCTGCTGAATAGCAAGATGAATTGGAACGAAGTTTCAATTCATTCAACTCTGAATTCATCTATGGAATTAGTAATGCCGTTGGAGGGGAGTAGGGAGTAGGGATTCAAATGCTGAAAGGGGGGAAGGATGGATAGGTGAACCTTCACCTATCCATCCCTTACTCCTCATTCCTCATCCCTTACTTACTCATCTAACAACTAACATCCAAATAACTCGAACCGTCCAATCAGGTACGGTAAATACGCCTTCATCAGATTGGGCAACCGCACGCACTATAGAGAGTAGGCGCATTATGTGCAGTTTCTATGGGCTGCTCTTAGTGTTGGGGTTGTCTTAGCTTTTGGCTGAGTTCTAACCCGATTTACCTTAACCCTGCATCCAATAATTCGTTGGCGGATTGCCACCCTCTTATATTTTTCCCTATGTAGTGATGGAGCCAAAGCACAAATGGCAAAAGTTGTCGGAATTGACTTAGGTACAACTAACTCGTGCGTCGCGGTGATGGAGGGTGGCAAGCCCACTGTCATTGCCAATGCTGAGGGTTTTCGCACCACGCCCTCAGTTGTTGCCTTTGCGAAGAATGGCGATCGCCTGGTGGGTCAAATCGCCAAGCGTCAGGCAGTAATGAACCCGGAGAATACCTTTTACTCCGTCAAGCGATTCATTGGTCGTCGGTACGATGAAATCACCCACGAGGCAACCGAAGTCGCTTACAAGGTTTTGAATGTCAATGGCAATGTAAAGCTAGAATGTCCTGCCGCTGGCAAGCAATTTGCACCCGAAGAAATTTCTGCCCAGGTGTTGCGGAAGCTGGTGGATGATGCCAGTAAGTATCTGGGTGAACAGGTCACTCAGGCAGTCATTACCGTTCCCGCCTACTTCAACGACTCCCAGCGTCAGGCAACCAAAGACGCTGGAAAGATTGCGGGCATTGAAGTGCTTCGGATTATCAACGAACCCACCGCAGCTTCTCTCGCCTACGGTCTTGACAAGAAGAGCAACGAAACGATTCTGGTGTTTGACCTGGGTGGCGGTACGTTTGATGTGTCGGTCCTGGAAGTGGGCGATGGCGTGTTTGAAGTTCTGGCCACCTCTGGAGACACTCACCTGGGTGGTGACGACTTCGACAAGAAGATTGTGGACTACCTGGCGGAAGAATTTAAAAAAGCCGAAGGAATTGACCTGAGAAAGGACAAGCAGGCTCTGCAACGCCTGACCGAAGCCGCCGAGAAAGCCAAGATCGAGCTTTCCAGCGTCACCCAGGCAGAAGTGAACTTGCCTTTCATCACCGCCACTCAAGATGGCCCCAAACACCTGGATATGGTGTTGACCCGGCAGAAGTTTGAAGAACTTTGTTCTGATCTAATTGATCGCTGCCGTGTCCCCGTTGAAAATGCGCTGCGCGATGCCAAGCTAGACAAGAGCCAGATCGATGAAGTGGTGCTGGTGGGCGGTTCAACCCGTATCCCAGCAGTGCAGCAACTTGTTAAGCGCCTCTTAGGGAAAGATCCCAACCAAACTGTTAACCCTGATGAAGTCGTGGCTGTGGGTGCAGCGATTCAGGCCGGGGTGCTGGCTGGGGAAGTGAAAGATATCCTGTTGCTGGATGTTACCCCTCTCTCTCTGGGTGTGGAAACCCTGGGTGGCGTGATGACGAAGATCATCCCTCGCAATACCACTATTCCGACCAAGAAGTCTGAAGTCTTCTCAACGGCAGTGGATGGACAAAGCAACGTGGAAATCCACGTCCTGCAAGGTGAGCGGGAAATGGCGAACGACAACAAGAGCCTGGGTACCTTCCGTCTGGATGGTATTCCTCCGGCTCCCCGGGGTGCGCCTCAAATCGAAGTCACCTTTGACATTGATGCCAATGGCATCCTGAATGTGACCGCGAAGGATAAAGGCACAGGTAAGGAGCAATCCATCAGCATTACGGGTGCTTCCACTTTGCCGAAAGAAGATGTTGAGCGGATGGTACGCGAAGCTGAAATGAACGCCGCTGCCGATCGCGAAAAGCGCGAGAGAATTGACCTGAAGAACCAGGCAGACTCTCTGGCTTACCAGGCCGAAAAACAGATGAGTGAGCTGGGAGACAAAGTGCCCGCCGCCGACAAAACCAAAGTGGAGGGGATGATCAAAGACCTGCGGGATGCGATCGCCCAGGAAGACTTTAGTCGGATTAAGTCCCTGATGACTGAACTTCAGCAAACCCTTTACACCATCGGCAGCAACATTTACCAGCAGGCTGGAGGTGGGGATGGTGCAGGCTCACCCCCTCCTGGAGATGAACCCCCCTCTTCTACAGGTAGCAGTAATGATGACGTCATCGACGCCGACTTCACTGAATCCAAATAGGATCGCAGTAAAGCCTTCAAACGCTCCTTAAACTACAAGAGGCTGATAGAGAAAGCAATGCTGACCTATCAGCCTTTTCTTTTGAGAAAATTCTTTAGTTAATGGAATTTATATAGCAGTACTCATACGAATTTACTATAGGGAGCGATATTGGGTTAACACATCAACTGTGTAAAAGTCTTTCGCAAGGCATCTCTGAAAGAAAGTGTTCAATTTAATCCGCTCCTGTTAGTAAACGGAATTTGCGACGGATGAAGGGGGTGTGGGGGCTGCGCCCCTGCACCCCCATGTGTTCACCTTTGCTCTTCAAATTGGTGTCATTTTGATGAGGACAAGGTGTAGGGGTGGAATCCCTGACTGCCCACTTAAACAAGCATTTATCCATTTTGTAAAGAAATGTAACTCTTGGCAAAACTCCCGCCTTCGAGTCAGATAAATCCTCAACGGTTCTTAAGCCCAGCCATTGAGCGATCGAGAGCCAGCGGTTCCCTGTGCTCATTTTTGTCCATCCGACTCTAAAAAAGGCAGGTAAAGCATGTTTGCCCCCGATAAATTGACCAATCGCTTCGACGTTTGCAATCCCCACTCTCCTAATGCTGGTTCCCTGGGCTCTAAAGCCACGGCTCTGCTCAAACCGGGAATGCTACCAGGACTCAGCGATGCTCTTCAGGACATTCGTCAAATTTCACGCTCCAGTGCACCTCCGCCCGAAGGAATCAGCGATGCCATCTCGACTTCAATCATTTCCACCGGTTTGATTGATTCAATCTCGATCTACCCCCTCTTTTCCGACAACTACACCTTTGGGGCAAACAACCTGGGCACCCTGCAAGGACTGCGCACTGCTGTTAACTTTGTCGGCAGCAGCGATACCCAGGATTACTTTCGGTTTCACCTTGATTCCACGACGCGGTTCAACCTGTCCCTTACAGGAATGACCGCAGATGCCGACGTTCAGCTTCTGGATAGCAATGGCAATGTGATTGCTGGTTCTTATCGGGGAGGCAGCAGCGACGAAGCCATCAATCGGGCTTCCCTGGCTGCCGGGAATTACTATGTGCGCGTTTATCAGTACAGTGGCAACACTAACTACACTCTCAACATCTCTACCAACTACCCCAGTAACCTGTTGCCCACAGAAACTAACCTGGGAACGCTGACTTCGGGTGTTGCCAGCAATTCCAGCGGGTTTATTAGTACCACCAACACCACTGATGTCTACCGCTTCAATTTAGGCGGTACCAGTAACCTCAACCTGGCATTGAATGGTTTAAGTGCCGATGTTGATGTCCGCATCATCCGGGATGCGAACAGCAATGGCATCGTTGATATTGGTGAAGAGATTATCCGCTCGGCCAATGGCGGCAGTACAGCAGAATCGATGAACCTCCAGGGTTTAGGAGCAGGCAGTTACTTTGCTCAGGTTTATCAATGGAGTGGCACCAGCACCAGCAGCAGCTACAACCTCAGCCTGACTGCTTATAGCGGATTGGGTTGGGCGACGGAGCCGAACGATACTCTGAGCAATGCTTACAACCTAGGCACGTTGAATGGCAGCCGCAGTTTTTCGGGGTGGGTCAGTGGCAATTCCAGCTACTTCTATGACGCCAATGACTATTACCGCTTCAGTCTGGGTACCGACAGCAACTTTAGCCTGTCGCTCAGCGGTTTGAGTGCTGATGCGGATGTGCAACTGATCCGGGATGCCAACTTCAACGGCACGGTGGATATAGGTGAAGTGATTGCCAGTTCCACCCTGGGCGGCAGTTTTTCAGAATCCATCAACCTGAGTGGGTTGGCGGACGGCACTTATTTTATTCGGGTTTATCCGTTTGGTGGCGCTGCAACCAGTTACACCCTAAACCTGACGGGAACGCCCGTTAACCAGTTTGCCAGCTTTAGCGTATCGGATGCGGCCAATGATGGTTCTCTCTACCGGGTATTTGAGGATGGGGCGCTACGGTTCAATTACAATCTGGCTGGAACTGCTGCGATCGCCAGTGTCCGCTTAGAAGCCGTCAACGGTAGCAGCGTTACCAACCTTGGCACGTGGTATGGTCCCAGTCTGACCAACGGGCTCATTAACCTGGCCAACTTTTCCAGTATTACAGCTGGTGACTACCAACTGCGGGCAGTCGCCCTTACCACTGGCGGCACCGAATTCATCTCCGCCACCCAAAACATTCAGGTGGTGCCCTGGACCAGAACCAATGGTACCTTCGCAGGTGAAACCCTGAATTACTCAGCGGCTGCGGGCACAGGTGCGGTCTTTTTAGGACGGGGTGGAACAGATACCCTCAACCTGGGCCTTGCTCGCTCTAGCATTGCCAGCATCAACGGTCTCAGCCTCGTTTCCTTCAACCCACTCACCAATTCCACCTGGAATCAAGCTTTTTTTGGTGGTACCGCGTTTGATTACCTCTCCCTCACCGACGGACGGGAGATCTACTTCCAGGGCATCGAAAATCTCCGCTTTAGCGATGGCTCCACGCTGGAATTGCAGGTGCGTCCCAATGACACGTTCTACAACCAGCAGTGGAACTTGCACGTTTCTGATGTCAGCAGCGCCTGGCGCTTTACCCGTGGTTCCAGTAACGTCCTGCTGGCTTCCTTAGATACCGGAATTTTGACCGCAGCGGGGGCAACAGGCGGAATTACTGACATTTCCACAGGTCGCCTGATTACCGATTCCACCGATGATGACAACTATGCCAACTATGGACATGGACACAGTGCCATTAGCGTGATGGCATCAACGGCAAACAACAGTTCTGGTGTGACCGGCATTAACTGGAACAGCAATGTGTATGTGACTGATGTGTACGGTGGCGTGAATTTGCAGCAAGCCATTCAAGACACGATCGCCTATGCCCGTGCCCGCAACCAGCGTGTTGTGTTCCAGGGTGGCATCCAGGGTGAAGGCTGGCTCACCAGCGGTGGCACCCAGGCCCAACTGGAGCAATTGATTCGAGATAACTCAGACATTGCCTTCTTTGCGATCGCAGCCGGTAACGGAGGTCCTGGCGGCAACCTGCATGACCCCAACTACCTGACCAGCGTTAGCGGAGTTGCTAAACTGCAAACCGGACACAGCAACGTTATGTCAGTTGGTGCCTTGCAGCGGACGGGAACCGCAACGGTCAATGGTTTGACCAACGCTTCTTCCGTCGATCTGGCCAGCTACTCCAATCGAGGTTCTAACCTGACCATGGTAGCGGCAACCGACTCTCCAGCCATGGATAAATTCGGCAACCTGCGTACCTTTGGTGGAACCTCTGCCGCTAACCCTAACATGGCCGGGATTGCCTCCCTCGTCTGGAGTGTCAACGGCAATCTGGATGGCGGCCAACTGCGGCAGGTCATGGTTGATACTGCCATGGATCTGGGCACAGCTGGTCGAGACAATACCTTCGGTAGTGGTCTGGTCAACGCTGATGCTGCCGTGCGTCGCGCCTATGCCCTCGGTCGCCAATACGATCTTGCCAATCTCTACTCCGGAGCATCCCTGTTCAGGTAGGAAGAATGAGGGAGTAGGATGGTTGTTAGTTGTTAGTGAGGGGTGAGAAGGGGATAGGTGAGGTTCCTTGATCTATCAATCTCCCCCTCCATCACTCCATCACCTCTCTGTTCGGCATTGCGGATTCTGGGGATGAGAAATGTGCTAGATGCTTGAAACTTCGTTTCAAATCATCCTGCTTTCAGAAACGCTCTCTGCTCCCTTACCTCTGCTTCCTTTCCTGACTAGCAACCAAAAACTAACAACTGACAACTTTCCAAAAACCGGTACTAAACCGGGAACCAAATATGTTGAATTTCGTTCAATACCTTATGTCGCTGATTGCTGCTGCGATCGCCCCCATCCCCAGTCAGCCGGAGCTCCAAGCTATGACCCCCTGTACTCCCAGCATTGAACCTGCCATTACTGTCACAGTTTCCGATTCCAGAACCCGCAAGCCCATCGAGGCGACGGTTACGGTAAGAGATGGCTCTTTTCAAGAAACCCTGGAACTCAACGGCGTTACTGCCACTGGGCAGGTCATTTATGGCGGAGCCTTTGAACGTCCAGGTCAATATACGGTCACCATTTCAAGAGATGGATACGCCACACTTGTGATGATGGGAGTCAACGTTACCAAAGACCAGTGTCACGTCGTCACACGCCAGCTCACCATCGACTTGCAACCCATCAAACCCCGGCCTGAAAGCCTGCGGTAACTGATGCTTCACAGCAGAAGTTGTATAGCAATCCTATCTGGATTGTCAATAAATTATAAAAGGGATTCCGCAGGAATCCCTTTTATAAGGCCCTTTCCTTTCACAAATCATTCAGGACTGCTGTATATCAATTGTGAGTATTTACTTCTGCCAGCCTGCACTGGCTACTTTCCCATCTGCCAGATCTTGATCGTGCGGTCCTCGCTACCACTAGCGAGGATTTTTCCATTAGGGCTGAGGGCGATCGCCAGAATGGGTTTGCTGTGCCCTGTCAACGTATCCAGCAGGCAGACTCCAAAGCTTGATCGTTCCATCCTTACTGGCACTAATAAGCATCTTGCTATCCGGGCTAAAGACCACCGATCGCACCCAATCCTGGTGACCCGTCAGCGTGCGGAGCAATTTTCCGGTGGAGAAGTCCCATAGACGAATCGTTTTATCGGCACTGCTACTGGCAATCACTTGGCCATCGGGACTGATAGCGGTTGAGAGAATCCAGTCCTGGTGAGCCCGGATGGTTTGTTGCAGTTGACCCGTTGCGAGGCTCCAAATTCTCAGGGTTCTATCTGTTCCGCCACCCCCGCTGACCAGAGTCTGCCCGTTGGGGCTAAAAGTGACAGAGGTGACAAAATCCCCGTGACCTGTCAGGGTCGTCAACCGTTCGCCCCTGGCCATATCCCAAAGTTGAATGGTCTTATCCAGTGAACCTGTGGCAAAGGTTTTGCTATCAGGACTGATGGCAACGGCCCGAACAATTCCTGTAAAGCCATCAATCGTTCGAATCAATTTGCCATCGTTCAATCGCCAAAGCTTGACCGTTTTATCCGTCCCTGCCTGGACAATCGTTTGCCCATCGGGGCTCACTGCCAGAGCATTGACCTTGCCACCGGAGAGGGTATTCAGCACCTCCCCCGTTTCCAGGTTCTAGATTTTAATGCTGCGATCGCTACTGCCGCTGATGAGCGTATTGCCGTCGGGGGCAATTGCTACCGCATTGACTGTGTTGCCATGCCCAGAGAGAGTCTTGACCAGTTGCACTTGCAGTGACTTTGAACGAGCTGCCAGCACCAGGGATTCAGCTCGTAGAGACTGCAATGGCTGAAGCACCATCAGGCTAACCGTTTCACCCATTGCAATCCCTGTAGCCAATGCCAGAAAAACTGAGCAGCCTGTGAGTTTTGCGATCGATTGTTGAATTGCCATTTTCTGTAACCAGGGGGGTCTCGGTGCCTATTAAATCACAACCTGATTCACTCCCCATGCTTTTAGGTTCAATCAAATTCTTCAGAGGATCGAACTCGAAATGCGATCGCCCAACTGGTTTTAAAACCTGATCGATAGCTCAGGCTCCAATTGGATAAATCTATAAATTCTGCACAGGTTTCAGTAAATGGTGCAAAATTTTAAGAACTTGTTATAAACTTGCCAATGCTCAACCAAAAGCACACAAAAATTTAAAAAAAATTCCAGAAAAGGTGAGCACATTCGCAAATGTTTGCTAAAGTTGGAGGCAATTTTACGCCAATTCCTGAGAGTTTATGTGAGCGAGTATGAGTGCCAATTTGCCTTCCGATCCGATCGAAACAGATGTTATTGAATCGGATCCTGTTGCTGATATCGACTTCGCGATCGATTTAACCGAAATTGAAGACATGGAAGCGGTCGATTCAGCCAGAGATAAGTCTTCCTATAAACCAACGAAAGCAGAACGGTTGGGTCTTACTGATGATTCTGTCGGCCTATTCTTGCGCGAAATGGCACGCTACCCACTGTTAACCCAGGCACAAGAAATTGAATTGGCTCGGGAAATTGCAAAGGGAGGTCCACGGGCCGAGCAAGCAAAACGGAAATTAGTTCGAGCTAACCTTCGACTGGTAGTTTCGATCGCCAAAAAATATCTCAACCGTGGTGTTCCTTTCCTCGATCTAATTCAGGAAGGAGCGATGGGATTAATGCGGGCCGCCGAAAAATTTGATTACGAACGCGGCTATAAATTTTCAACCTACGCTTACTGGTGGATTCGGCAAGGAATTACCCGCGCGATCGCCTCCCAATCTCGTACCGTTCGTCTCCCGGTTCACATGGTCGAAAAGCTGAACCAGATTCGTAAAGCCCGTCAGGTACTTTCTCAAGAACTGGGGCGCAAACCAACCAAACAGGAGCTTGCCGCTGCCCTTGAACTGGATGAAGATAAGCTGGAACAGGTTCTGGACGTGAGCCAGGGTACCCTTTCACTCCATGCCTGGGTCGGACGGGAAGAAGATACTGAGTTGATGCAACTGATCGAAGATTCAGACAACGTTGCTCCCAACGAACACCTGGATCACAAATTGTTATGCGATCGCCTCAACTCCGTTTTAGATCACCTCAGCGATCGCGAACGCGACATCATCAAACTCCGGTTTGGACTTGCCGACGGGCAACACTATACTCTGACCGAGATTGGCGAACTCTACCACCTTTCCAGAGAGCGCGTGCGTCAAATTCAAGCAAAAGCCATGCGTAAACTGCGCCATCCCCGCAGGCAAGCGTTGCTTAAAGACTGGATTCGATAAAGAGAGAAATCAGAAGCCAGAAGGGGAAAGGAGTGGACAAGTGGAGGAGTGATAGAGTGATGGACGTAAAGAATCAGTCATCCTACCACCCCCTCACCCATCTACTCCTAACCCCTCACTGCACTAACAACTACCTCTCACTTACTTTCTCTCTAAGCAGAAATGCGGATTGAATTAATTCGTATGGTAGAGGCGTTACTGAACCCTCTCTTACTAGACTTGGTATTGACTCATTCTGGTGAGTCGATCCTTCAGTAGCTGGCAGAATAGGGAATGTTAACCTGGGACAAATCAAAAGTTCGTGTTCTGGTTGTAGACGATCACGAACTCACTCGCTTTAGCTTGAGTCTGGCTTTACGCAGCCAGCAGGACATTGAACTGGTCGGGTTAGCGAGTAATGGGATGGAAGCGATCAAACTGGTGAAACAACACCATCCAGATGTGATCATTCTAGATTTGCAAATGCCTGTCATGGATGGACTTAGCGCCTCCACCCAAATCAAGGCTGCCTACCCGCGCATTCAAATTCTTGCCTATTCCTCACTGGATGATCCCCAAACTGAGGTCATGGTTCAGACCGCAAATGTTGACGCATTTTGTACAAAAGATACCGCAACCAGTGATTTGATTAAAATGGTCAGGCAACTCAGCCAGCAGGTTCCTGGTAGCTGACCCGGAAAATTAAAGCTTAAAAAAAGTTAAAACCCTTAAATTAAAACTTTTCTTTCGAAGCTAAAGCTGATGGTTCTTCCAGTTTGCCGGTGAAAGAGTAGCGTAAGCTGCTTTTTCATCTAAAACAGAATCTCTGGAGTATTGATTTTGTTTTGGTGATAAACGTCCCTTATCATCAAACTCCCAGGAGAGCCACGCTGATTTAGGGGTGAGGGAGCTTATATTAGTTCAAGTCCAAATCGGGAAAAGTTTGTTTAAACTCCTCCAGCAAGTCATCCATTTCCTCAATGGCCTGATTGACATCAATTCTGAGCATACCCAAGTCTGGTTGTTCCAGCAGACGGATTAATGCCTCACGTTTGCCCTTAATTTCAGAAACTCTCTCCCGAATTATTTCAGGTTCCATGCTAACCGTCTCCCTCCCTCAGGGCAGCAAATTTCAATCATACATTCTATAGCAGGAGTCGAGCTTTAGGTGTTAGAGGAGAAAGATGGTCAGGTCTAACTTATCGCAAAAAAGGTGGACGCTTCACATCAACTGGCTTGCTTTTCACCACTTCATCAATGAACCGCTTAAGCGCCTGCTCTCGGTTCTTCATAAATGAGGCCCAAAACCCTGGCTGATATTCATCCATTGTTTTCGCCAGTGCCCAGATATCGACTGCCAGAATGTTGTAAAGCATCTCATCCTCCCGTTTAAGTGAGTTGAGCTGCTCAATTAAAGAGCTTTTGCAAACAGCGGGCTGATCGTCATTTTTGATCATAGGGAGAGCCAAACTGAGGAAGATGCAGCTGAGATCAATAGCATACTGACATATTTCTGTTTTTTTTGTTACAGGTAATCAATCTGTAACATCGGGGAAGCCACCCTGGATAGAGACACAGAACTTGAGGATGACTTTCCTTTCACTCATTTTTCCCATCTATCCTCTGCCCTTAACACAAATGAAGCTTGAACTGAATAACGTTCTCGATCGCCAGAGAGCAGAGATAATGAATTGAGAATGAATTGCGCAAACCTGAACAAAACCTTCCTCTATGTTACGTCAAACCTCTCTTGGTATGTTGGGTCTAAGCGTAGGAGGGCTCCTTACGCTGGTTGGTTTTGTGGCTTATTTTACAAACAACCCGACGTTAAACCTGGCTGGCTTTTTCTATGGCATCCCCCTTCTACTAGGTGGGCTGGCTCTCAAAGCTGCAGAACTGAGGCCCGTTCCTTTTAGCCAACCAACGCCGGAACATGTACTGGCTTTACGTGAGCAGCAAGCCACAGCGACTCAAAATCAGATTCGCAATGATGTCATGCGCTATCGTTACGGGCAAAAAGCTCATTTTGAGAGCGCATTGAATTACCTGGGTCTGAGCCCCACCGATGAAGAGCGCCCGGAGCTGATTGGAATTCGAGAAGAGGAGCGAGAGGGCCACTATACCCTGGTTTTAGAGTTTGAGTCACCCCAAATTCCCCTGGCCACCTGGCAACAGAAACAGGAGAAGATGACTAGCTTCTTTGCGCCGGGAGTCCGGGTAGAGGTGAGCCAGCCGGCGGGCGATCGCATCGATCTGGTACTGGTTGCAACAGGTGAAAAGAAGTGAGGGGGATTACCTTTCCCACTCCCCACTCCCTGTTAAGGGTAAAAGGCGTTGCTGAAAAGCAGAATAAATTGAAACGAAGTTTCAGGCATCCAGCACCTTTTTCATCCCTAGATTCAGCAACGCCGGGTAACAAGAAGTGCGAGAAAATACTTTTCTCTTTATCTCTATCTCTTCTCTCACTTCTCCAGCCGTACTGCATACCACTGTAAAAACTGCCCTGGTTCTACCTCCAATTCACAGGATGTTTCTAGCAAATACCTGGCCTGCTCCTGCACCGAAGAAAACTTCTGCAAATCCCTGGGCAAATCATTCTGGAGTTTCGCCAGAACCCCCTGGAGCTGCTCTAGCATCTCTGAGGTAGAGAGAAACCGTTCTGCTTGGCCCGGTTCCAGTAGAACATAGGTATCACTTTCGTAGAGTCGGGGGTCTGGCATCGCAATCTCCATTGGAGTGAACTTATACCAACTTAAACGGAACTTACGACGGAAGAAGGTGGTGTGGGGGCTGCCCCCCTTCCCCTCTATGTCACCCTTGCTATCTAAATTTGGTATCACTTCCATTCTGTCACCTAAACAACTGACCTTCACCCCAATCCCGGTGGCGACTGCTATACAATGGCAATCTGAGCTGTTGGTTGATTACTATGGTCACGCTCTCTCCTGCACTAAAAGAACGCCTTGCCAAACCATTGAAAATTGGCAACTTTGAGGTTCAAAGCCGGGTGTTGCAATCGCCTCTATCGGGAGTGACGGATCTGGTTTTTCGACGGTTGGTGCGTCGCTATGCGCCAGATTCCATGATGTATACGGAGATGGTAAATGCAACTGGGCTGCACTACGTGAGGCAGTTGCCCCAGATTATGGAAGTTGACCCCCAGGAACGTCCAATTAGCATCCAACTTTTTGATTGTCGTCCAGATTTTTTAGCAGAAGCCGCCCAAATGGCTGTTGAGGAAGGGGCAGATACGGTCGATATCAACATGGGCTGCCCGGTGAACAAGATTACTAAAAACGGGGGGGGCTCTTCCCTGTTGCGGGAACCAGAAACGGCTGAGGCGATCGTCCGGGCGGTGGTGCGGGCTGTAGATGTGCCTGTCACAGTCAAAACTCGGATTGGCTGGACGGATAAGGAAATCAACATTTTGGACTTTGCCAGACGGATGCAGGATGCGGGAGCGCAGATGATCACAGTACATGGTCGCACCCGTGCCCAAGGCTACAACGGCCCGGCCCGGTGGGAATGGATTGGCAGGGTGAAGGAAATCCTTTCCATTCCTGTCATTGCCAATGGAGACATTTTTTCCGTTGAGGCGGCTGTGAAGTGCCTGGAGATGACTGGCGCAGATGGAGTCATGTGTTCACGAGGAACGTTGGGTTATCCATTTTTGGTAGGTGAAGTGGACCATTTCCTGAAAACTGGGGAGGAAAAAGCTGCACCAACCCCTGTTGAGCGCTTGCAGTGTGCCCGTGAGCATTTGTGGATGCTCTGGGAATACAAGGGCGATCGCGGCATTCGTCAGGCCCGTAAACATATGACCTGGTACTCCAAGGGCTTTATGGGAGCCGCTGAACTGCGTGGACAACTGAGCACGATTGAAAATGTGCAGCAGGGAATCGATTTACTGGATGGGGCGATTGACCGTTTACTCCGGCACGAAAATTTTGAATTGAGTTCGGAACAGGATGTTGAATCTGAGCAGTTTGTCATGAACAGCAACACCTCGCCGCGGAAAATCAGGCATTGCGGGACAACGAAAATGCGGGACGTGGGTTGTCATACCAATCCTCTATGCTGAAGTTCCAGCACCCCAAAGAATAAAAATCTCGCCCTCTTCTCTTGCAGAAGAAGAGTTGGGGATGAGGGCATTTTCAGAGCAATTAGTATTACTTTGGTATCACTAGTATTACTTTGGTATCACCGGATAGGTGTGTGAGCTTCAGAGGCGCGAGCGATCGCGTTTATCTCTTTGCCTGCTCTCGGTGACGCACTGGAATTTCAATCCAGAATTCCGCTCCCTGGCCTGGTTCAGAAACACATTTGAGCATACCTTGGTGCTTTTCAACCACAATTTGATAGCTGATGGATAGCCCTAAGCCCGTCCCCTTACCAATGGGTTTAGTGGTGAAAAACGGGTCAAACAGCTTGCTTTGATGCTCTTTCTGAATCCCTGGACCGTTATCTCGAATGCGAATGCAAACCATTGGTATTCTTTCTGGCTCATCCTCTTCGCGAATGACGGTAGATCCTGATACACGACCATTCAGTAGTTCCGTTCGAATTGTAATGGTTGCGGGATTCGCAGCAATTTCTTCGGACGATCGCCGTTGATTGAACTGATCCAGTGCATCGATCGCATTACTCAAAATATTCATAAAGACCTGATTCAGTTGCCCGGCATAGCACTCCACCAGCGGCAGATCACCATATTGCTTCACAACCTGGATAGCGGAGTGCTCCGGACCTTCCTTCAGCTTGTTTTGCAAGATCAATAGCGTGCTATCAATCCCTTCATGGATATTGACCCGTTTCATCTCAGCCTCATCCAGGCGAGAAAAGTTGCGCAGCGACAGCACAATTTCCCGAATTCGATCTGCCCCAATGCTCATCGAATCCAGCATCTTCTGCAAATCCCGCACCAGAAAATCCAGGTCGATTTCCTTACGATAGGCTGCAATCTCCGGATCCCTGGTTCCGTACTTCTGGTCGTACAGTTTAATCAGCTTCAACAAATCCTGAGTATAGTTGGCAGCATGGGGCAAATTGCCATAGATAAAATTGATGGGATTGTTGATTTCGTGGGCAACTCCCGCCACCATCTGCCCCAGACTCGACATCTTCTCAGTCTGAATCAGTTGAGCCTGGGTTTGCTGGAGGGCCTGCAACGCCTTTTCAGACTTCGCCATCTCCTGCCGTAGCCGCCGCTCATTCACGGTTACCTGGCCCAACAGGGCGTAGAACGAAATAGTCAGGCGACCCAGTTCATCCTCCCGGTTCATCAGCTCTTCGCTCTTGGCACTGGTTTCCGCCAGGCGATTGCATTCATCCATAATGGGCTGCAACCGCCGATTTAAGTGCCGAACAAACATCGCAACCACGATTCCCAATAGAATGGAAGCGCCCACCACAGACCCCAACGCTCCCAGCGTCGTAAATCGAACAACCGGGCCCAGAACCACCGACTCTGGAACTGACGCCATTAATACCCAGTTGTTATTGGGAATCAGTTCATAGGCCCAAAATTCCCGCTTACCCGTTTCATCAGTCCAGTGCAGAATCCCTTCTTTTTCCCCTGCTTTTAACCGTTGTTGAATCTGCTGCCACAGTTGACTGTAGTTATTGAGGTGGGGAAAGGGCTTTAAAGCTAATGCCTCCTGGGGGGCAGGAGGGTAGGCAATCAAATTACCCTTCGCACTGACCAGAATAAAGTGTCCGTCATCTCGCAGGACTTTCACTCCCAGCTTCTGGCTGAGGAAACCCAACTCTAAATCCTGGCTCAGGACTCCAAGTAGCTCTTTCTTTCTGCTGTAAAGCGGCATGGAATAGGCCGTACTGACAAGACGCCTGGGTGGATTTAAGGTTGTTTCGAGGTAGGATTCTGGCTCCAGCCAGACGGGCTTGCCCGCCGCAATGGGCAGTTTGAAGTAGTCCGCCTCAAAGTCTTCCTGATTGGATTCTCCGCCTTTGGCGATGACTTTTCCGCTCTGCTCACGCACGGCGTAGGGATAGGCATGTTTACGTTTGGGAATAATTAACCGCTGATTGGGAGGTTGTCCAAAACCCAGGCCAGTTCCTAGAGGAGAGGTTTGCAGGGAGCGGTGGATGAGATTGACGTAAACCTGCTCTCGCCGTTCTCCGGCTTCATACAGGGTTTCTACCGCATCGCCAACCAGCTTTGTGGAATACTCAAAAGTATTCAGGTCTCCTTCTAAATTCTCTGCCTTGACCTGTAAATTGGAGAGCAGTTCTGCCTCGGATTGCCGGGCCAGTTCCCGGTAAGACAGAAACGAGGTGCCTGCTAAACCCACCAGCGAGCCCGCCAAAACTGAGAGAAAAAGCCGGGAACCAACTGATCGTAAAAGGGACGTTCCCCGCTTACGACGCGGTGGACTAGATTCCGCAGCGGTGGAAGACGTATTCATTACCCCAGGTTACCCAAGTAAGTTTTCAGAATTAAGTTTTCAGAATGAAAAATAATGGAGTTACTAGCTTACGGCTTTCATCTTGGCGGAGCGATCGTAATAGCACAAAAGAATTGAGTCCATCTTCTCCTTGCCAAGTGCAATTGCATTCACTTTATCAATAAATTGATGTTCAATCAGATGTTTGAGCGGTTGCTCAACC
The DNA here is from genome assembly GCA_023511615.1 of Leptolyngbyaceae cyanobacterium HOT.MB2.61. Taxonomy (GTDB): domain Bacteria; phylum Cyanobacteriota; class Cyanobacteriia; order Leptolyngbyales; family Leptolyngbyaceae; genus Leptothermofonsia. Next base: position 901 of record JAIMBL010000006.1, on the reverse strand, counting down.
CGGTTGAAATAGCGCATCGCGTCTGCTGCCTTTTGATCCCACTCCTTGTAGTAGCGCAGAATGTCGTTGGGCATGACTTTGGTACGCGAACAGCCAGGCTCTGGAAAGCAGTAAAAGGGTTTATCTAGATTGAAGTAGCCATAATCATCTGTTAACTCTTCCCCAGGATAAATGTCTCTGGCCGCCACCTCAAACTTGTAAGGGGTTGCGATGCAACTGGAGTTGAAGCTGTGATTCACATAGCGGGCAATATCCCAACAAAGAATGTACTTTCCTTCGTTGTCCCGATAGCAATATTTGATGAGCCGCTCTCTTAAGAGGGGATCCAGAGAAAGAATGTAGGACTCATCAAACTTCTGGTCCAAATCATCTAAAATCCAGGTGATCGTCCCCTTGGGAATCAGTTTTGTAGCAAACACACCATATCCGATTGATTCGTTAATGAATCGGAGTTCTGTGTGTGGATGCATCATCGTCGTTAAAACAGCATTTAAGAGTATCCTCTTTCACCGACCAGCCGGAGGGCTAAATTGTGCAGGCGTGAAAGAGCATCTTACGCTACTCCGTCACTAACCAGTCGGAAAACCACCGCAATCCTACGCAGTTTGGAAAGCAGTTTAATGATAGAAGCCTAGCAGGCCCATGGAGAAGCTTCCTCTGAATTGATACGGAATTCGGCAGGAGAAGCAACCTGATACGGAGATTCTTTCACTCGTAATGTGTTGGAGCTAAGGAGATTCCCTGGGGACATCCCACAGCCATCCTGACCGGGCAAACAAGAGCATAAGGGTGGGCAATGCTCACCTTACCAGCTAGTACTTTGCCAAATTGAATTTGACGGTTAGCGAATACCCAGGAAGTTGATGGGGGTTAAATTTTGAGGGTCTGCGACCCGTCAAAA
>JAIMBL010000059.1 GCA_023511615.1 Leptolyngbyaceae cyanobacterium HOT.MB2.61 | reverse complement strand
TTAGTGATAAGCGACGCTTATCACTAAACTCTCAGGAGAGCCAGAGTGACCAAAAGAACGACCAATGATGAATGGCAATTTTAATTTTATAGAAATTTGAGATTTATTGGAGACTTCCTGCCCTGGCTCTAATTAACCAGTCTGAATCCGTAGCAACAATCTCTTTACCGCTAGTATCGCCCAACTGCTCTAGAGCCATTAATGCCGCATATTTAAGATCCCAGATGGAGGTTTGAAGGCAGGTTTGCAGTTCTGGAATCGCCTGTGGGTCGCCAAGTTCACCCAGTGCGATCGCAGCGGCGGCCCGTGATTTCTGAAACTGAGGTTGTGGATTATGCAGTGCTTCGATCAGCAAATCATACGCTGGGGCATGGCGGAGCCAGCCAAATAACTTGACTACATGAAAATGAGCACCATAGTCAACGTGGGCAGCTTCTGTATAAGTTTCAAACAAAGCAGCAGGTGCATCTTCAGCATAGTGATCCAGAATCATTTTGGTCGCCAGGTAGCAACGGCCAAAATCTGTTTCGTATAACTCCCGAATCATGACTGACAGCGGCAAAACCCGCTCGTAGGAATGTACTAGCTTGAGATCGGCTGGATGATCTCGCAGGGTTTGCTCTAAGTAGGGTTGAATCGCTGCAAAAGCAATCGCTCCAGTTGGAACTCCCGCATCTGCCAGCAAGCGCAGACCTCGTAATCGAAATATCAGTGATACCGGGCAGCAAGCAATTTGGGGAATTGCTTGATAGTAACGGGCATCGGCTAAATCTTGAATTGACAATCGCCGGGCAAATACATTCGGATGTTGTAGATAACCAACTACTCGCTCCATTAAGGTGGCATTTCCCGTAAAGCGATAGACTGCCGCGATCGCAGCACTGGCAGTCGATGCATCTGCATCATCTACAAATTTGCGAATGCGATCAAGGGCGGGTTGATAGTTTAATTTTGCAAGCGTTTGAATAATTGTCCGATACGGTTGTTCAGGGCGATCGAGCAGTTGAGCAATACCTTCTAGAATGGCCGGATCTTGAGTGCCAATCTCCCCGATCGCCCAGACCGCATTTTCCACGGTGTACCGATCCTCATCGGCTAAACAATCAAAAATCGCCGATAAAGCTTGGGTTGCCTGCAGACGACCCAGAGTTTCAATCGACTTTCGCCGCACAATCCGGTTATCCAGAGATGGATCAGTTTGCTGCAGTGCCCGTAACAGCGCATTAATCGATCGCTCGGTAGGAAAATTTACCAGATGGGAGGCTGCAATATAGCGAGAATGCTCTTCTGATAATTGAGCGGGTGGGGTATCTAAAAGCGCAATGGCTTCATCTTCACTGAGATCAAAGAGTTTAAAGAAGCGCTTATCCATAAATGCAATGAGAAACGACAACAAACTTGGATACCCTGTGCTACTACTACACTTTATAGGTTCAGTAACAGCCAGAAATTTCCAAGTTTGTTGACTAGAAATTTAATCTGTCACGAAATCAGGATGACAAGATGACTAGGACAGGGAGTTGATCGCGTAGTCAAGCAGCGCATTGTACTCGGTTAATGCTTGCGCAGACATATCACGAGGAGCACAACCCCGGTTCCGAGCAAAGGACAACGCTGCAACATAAGGAGCGGTGGGCAGGCCCAAAGAGCGATAAACTTCGCGTTGACCTGCAATACCCCACTCATCCAGAGGGCCAGTACCACCCACGACGAGGCAGTATTGAATCAAGCGCAAGTAGTGCTTGATGTCACGCAGGCATTTTGCTTTGTAGGTGTCGGTGGAGTTAGCTTCTCCAGGATTATTCAGATAAGGATATTTTTTGATGCAAGCATCATAAGCTTCTTGAGCTACAGCATCCAGGTTTTTAGCCAGCTTTTCAGCAGCTTCTAGGCGAGCAGATGCCCGTTGGATCGAACCTTGCACTGATTCCAGATCAGAGGTGCTAGGGAAACGACCCGCTGCATCAGCAGCCGCAACAACTGTGGTAATAACTGATTTCATGTTTGATCTCCGAATGGATTGAATGAATTGCAAATAAAGATTTGTCCTTTGTTACTAATGCCCAAGGACCAAGGACTAATGACGAATTAATTTGACTAGCTGAGAGCAGCAATCACACGATCAAAGTAGCTACCAGCTTCAGCAACTAAGCTAGCGCAACGATCTTCTACAACAGGAGTGCCCATTTTGCGCAGCCTGGCACCTGCACGAGCTTCACTGGGGGTATCTTGGATGTGAGCAGCGGCTTGAGCCTTCATAATTTGTACTGCACGCACTGTGGAGGTGGTGGGTACACCCAAGGCAGCGTAGGTCTCTTTCAATCCATTCAGACAGCGATCATCCAGTACCGAAGCATCACCTGCCAATAAAGCGTAGGTAACATAGCGCAAAATGATTTCTGCATCACGCAGGCAAGCAGCCATGCGGCGGTTAGGGTAGCAGTTACCACCAGCTTGGATCAAGCCCTGGTTTTCACAAATCATCCCAGCAACAGCATCAGATACCATACAGCTAGCGTTGCTGGCAATCGCATTCACTGCATCCAGCCGTCTATTACCAGCAGCGATAAACTGCTTCAAAGAGTTGATGTCAGATACAACGGAAGTGCTAGCATCAGCTGCGACTACAGCGCGTGAAAATGCGTCAAGCATTGAACTCTCCTTGTAAATAGGAACTAGTAACACAGGTCTCTCGACGAGTGATATGAACATAAAAGAACAGCCGTCACCAAGTCCCAGTTCTAAGAAACAAAGCAACAATCCGTAACATTTCTCCTTTGTCAGATGACAAACCTATCTCACAGTTGCTGATATCCAGCTTAGAACGCTTCAAGTATTACGAATTAATGCTTTTTGTGTAATTTAGCTCGTTAAGGAGCAATCAAGGCTTATTCTAAGTTTTGAATTTTGCTTAGTCCTTCTCTTAAGCTAAGCAATCCGATTCCTATCTTGCTAATCTCTTTAGAGAAAAAATCATAAGAAAACTGAACCCTCGCTTGAAATCGCTTAGGGTTCAGTGGCTTTTGAACCGATATTTATTAAAGCAACTTGCCTGTGCAGATTATGTGCAAGCGTCGATCTCCAGTGAATCAGTAGACACTGCATCGACAGGGATTGCATCAAACAACATGGTAGTCATATAGCGATCGGTCCATTCAGTGCCAAAGGACTTTTCCAGCACTCGTCGAGTTTTATCGTTCTGTTGCTGCTTGGTACATTAGTACTGCTGCCCCGCCAGCACCTCACCTACATCTGGACAAGAGTTTAACGGAGTTGTAGTGGTTGCCAGTTGACAGTGGAGCGTTAAGTAAGCGCGAACTCGTTCTAAAAAGGCAGCTTCTTCCTGAGCATCTGTGGGACGAATAAACAAGCAGAATTCAGAAAAAATATCTCCCCATTCTGGTAAATCGCGGGGTTGGGAAAACTGTGGGGCTGGTAGAGCGGCTAACGCCTGTTGATAGGAAACTGGTAAGGAGCGATCGGCACTAACAGGAGACAGATCGGCGATCGCAGCACTAATCCCTGCTCGTCCACCTACCAGATCAGCCCCAAAGATGGGGATGGCGTAGTCAGGATTAGGGAACATGACACAGTGTAGAATATCCAGACCATTGCCGACTTGAGCCAATTCCAGGTGCAGCTTGCGAAATTGGGGCGTTTGGTAGCAATAATTTTCGATCACCAGCCGTTCCCCTTCCAGACAGCCCTCGATGTAACCTAAATCCTCTGGAACCGCGTAGAGAGAGCTCCAAATGCTGCCGCCACAGAGTTTCAATGCAGTCTGCCAGAGCTTGAATCAGGCGATGCTGACGAGTTCGCAAGGAAGGTTCGATAGACCGAGACATAGCCATTTTTAATCAAGACATTATTCCTTAATAGTGACGGATGGATTGTGCAAAACGTGTGCAAGCCATTAACTTGCCCAGGCTCGAACTCGCCGCAAGCGGCTGAGAATTCGATTAGCCAGTTCAATTCCCAGAATAGGTTTGCAGAGATAGTCATCAGCTCCCACGGTAAAGGCTTCGTTCTGGCTTTTGGAGTCGGTTAATATGCTCAGGAACAGCACAGGTAACCGTTGCCAGCGCGGGTCACTCCGCAGAACTTGGCATAGTTCAAACCCATTGATCTGCGGCATTTTAATATCCAGTACCAGGACATCTGGAGTCACGGCTTGTAAGACCTGCCAGAATTGGTGTGGGTCATCCAGGATTGTGACTTCAAACCCCCACGGTTTCAGAAGGGTTGGTAGGGTCTGTAGCCAGACTTGATCGTCATCGACAATCATCAATCGCACTGGAGTTTTTGTTCCTCCCACTAATTCCACAATGCTTGCGATCGCTTGTTCTGGCAGTACGGAGGAATCTAAAAATAATTTGCCGCCCCTTCGAATCACTTCTAGGCGATCCCTCAGTTCCCCCGGATCGCCACTTACCAAGATCGGTAAGTTGGGATACTGCTGGGCGAATTGCTCTAACAAGTTGAAGACCTCAGTCATTTTGGTTGAAGAATGCTTTCTGCGGGTTCGGCTTGGAGCTGACAACCGGGGGAGTTGCAGCAGAATCGCGGTAGGAACCTGACCACTGGGGTCAGGACTGTTCTCCGGAGTCAACCAGGCAGTCGCTGCTGTTATGGTGGGAGCAATCGCGGTTCGCAGACCATGACTTTCGGCAGCGTTCACGAGAGACGCAGCGATATGGACATCCGGGTTGACGATCAGGAGCAACGGTGAGTGCCGATTAGGCAACTGAGAGGATTGAATTGAAGTCGTTGCTTGAATCTCTTGTTGCAGGGCCGTAATTAGGGTCTGCATCAGGGCTGCCTGGTGCGATCGCAGCTTGGAACTGCCAAACCAGTGTTCCAGTTGGCGAACTATCTGCATCGCCCGAAGCAGCCCAAAGGTACCTAGTGTTCCAGCTAGCTTGTGAGCAATTTGGTGGGCCTGAGCCTGCTGTAAGGAAGTCAACTGTTCAGCTTGTAAATTCGCGACTGCCTGAGCCAGTTGAGCGACCTGAGCCAGACTTTGGGGCTGAGTCGTTTTCCAGGTTTCGTTCAAAAAGGCCAGGTATTGCTGTTGAGCCTTGGCATTGCGATCGCTGACGGACATGACCGCTAATGTATCTCTAATGGCTCCTGTGGGGTTGCTGGAGGCAGAAATCTGAGGATCAGTAGCTTCCTTCTCTGACTCCTGGCTGCTTACAGACGCTTTCAGGTAATAACCGCGTCCATGCAGAGTCGCAATCAAGTCTGGGGGGGCGCCAGCGGCTGTCAATTTCTGACGCAATCGTCGCAGATGAGAACGTACCGTTGCCTCTGCAGGAAACTCTTCCGAAGACCACAGGCGATCAAGGATTTCATCTGTACTGAACACATGCTGGCAATCGCGCAATAGCAGTTCCAGGAGCTCAAACTCCTTGGTTGTTAAACTCAGGGGTTGCTCCTTATACATTACCTCGCAGGTACTGGAATTCAGTTGTAAATTCTCCCAGACCAACCATGAGGAGGGATGGCCGCTTTTCCGGCGCAGCAAGGCGCGAATGCGGGCAATCAGTTCAGCTAGATCGAAGGGTTTGACAACATAATCATCGGCTCCTGCCTCTAAACCCTGCACTTTAGTTGTAATGGCATCCTGGGCAGTAAGTAACAGAATTGGAGTGGTGTAACCTTCAGCCCGGAATCGCTGGCATAGACTAATGCCGTCCAACTGCGGTAACATCACATCCAGCACCAGCAAGTCATAGTCAAAAGTAGAACCATAGATCCATCCCAACTCCCCATCCCGCACTACATCCACAACAAAATGATGAGCGGCCAAACTCTGAGTCAGGACTGAAATCAGTGCTTCATCATCTTCAACCAGCAAAATTTTCATTCCTGTCATTCTCCATACAACCCTTCACCAGTGGAGAATTCGAGTGATTTGCTCTGGTAAATCTAAAGAGTTAAATGGCTTGGTAATCACGCCACTCACGCCCAAATCGTTAAACTGTCGTTTTTCTGCGGTTTGAGCTTTTGCCGTTAATAGAATCACCGGAATTTGTTCAGTAGCAGGATGGGTTTGAAGTTTTTTGAAAGTAGTAATTCCATCCATATCGGGCATCATGACATCTAGCAAAATCACATCTGGCTTTTCCGTTTGTGCCGTTTGAATCCCGGTCAATCCTGAACTTGCAGTCAGCACTTCCCAACCTGCTGCCATCTGGATACCGAACTGCACAACGGTTTGAATCGTTTCTTCATCGTCAATAATTAAAATCCGTTTTGTCATGATGATTATCTGATTATTCCTTTAATGTTGGCAATGTAAAAGAAAAGGTACTCCCGTGTCCTAACGTGCTTTCAGCCCAGATTCTGCCCCCGTGTTGTTCGATAATTTTGCGGCAGATGGTGAGGCCTAAGCCAGTGCCCCCCTTCTTGCGAGAATCGGATGAGTCAACCTGCTGAAATCGCTCAAAAATGCGCTCCAGGTGGTCGGCAGGAATTCCCTGCCCTTCATCCCGCACCCGAAAAATAGCCTCATCCTGTCCCGCTTCTGCGGTTAGCCAAACGGTATCTCCGGGAGTGGAAAACTTGATGGCATTGCTAAGTAAATTGGTAAGAGCCTGCAGGATGTAGTCAGCATCTGCCCAAATCATCAGATCTTGAGGCTGGGCTATCAGGGTTACTTCATGCTGTTGAGCCATTGCTTGCATGGCTTCAGCCGCCTGAACCATAAAGTCAGCCGCATTGTGAGCCTGCCGATCCATGATCACCTTACCTGACTCGATGCGTTGTAAATCCAGGACATTGTTGACTAGGCGTACCAATCGTTCAGTGCTTTCATCGGCAATCCCTAGCATCTGCTGGCCATCGGTTGAGAGTGATCCTAATCGTCCGGTCGCCAGAATTTTCAGGGCACTGTGCAGCGAGGTGAGGGGAGTGCGGAGTTCGTGGCTGACGACCGAAATGAATTCATCTTTCATTCGCTCGATCGCTTTACGATCGCTAATATCACTAGTGAGGGCGAAGAATCCTTTGACGGTGTTCTGGTCATCCAGATGGGGCACATAGGTCACATCCACCGATCGCTGGTTGCCATTCGCCAATGTAATTTCATTTTCGTAGGTAACAGTATGACCAGAAAGCGCCGAGTCAACGTAAAAGCGCATCCGCTGGTAACAGGCCGCTCCCCAGACGTGTTGTAAGTGAGCGCCATAAATCTCTCCAGGGGATTTCCCCAGCCAATCGAAGTAGGCGTTGTTGTTGAAGCGATATTGTTGCTGGTTATCCACATAGGCAATCAGTACGGGCAAGGCGTTGGTAATCAACCGTAATTGCTCCTCACTTTGCCGCAGGGCCGCTTCAGCATGCTCCCGGTCATTTATTTCCTGTTTCAGGCTCCGGTTCACATCCTGCAACTCTGCTGTGCGGACTTCCACAATTTCTTCTAGCCGCTCTAACAATTGCGCCTGAGCCAACGCAATACTGATCTGGTCAGCCAGTTGCTGCATTAATTCCAGTTCAAAGTCCACCCAATGGCGCGGATTTCTGCACTGGTGGGCGATTAACAGGCCCCAAAGTTGGTTCGGTGAGGTAGAGCCATTGTGATTTAGATTTTGCACGATCGGCACAATCAGCTTGGCTTTGATGTCAAATTGATCCACAAAGTCTACTAAACACTCAGATAACCCCGCGGCTGGATTGTGAACGTCCGTAATCGCTCGTACCCGTCCCTGGGCATAAAGCTGGTGATATTCTTCTGGAAACACCTCTTCCGGGAATTCCATGTCCAGGATCGTGGGGTAGTTTGGTAATACCGCCTCACTGATGGTTTTGCCTGTGCCATTGGGCAATACCTGATAAATCAAGACTCGATCGGCCCTAAGAATTCGTTGCACTTCAGTTACTGTGGTGTGCAGAATTTCTTTTAGCTGAAGAGATTGCCGAATCTTGAGAGTAACTTCTGAAAACAGCTCCACCCGTTGCCGTTGTCGTTGCAGTTCGTCTTCAATCGCGGCTTTACGGCGGCTAATATCCCGTAACACCAGTAGATGTCCATGAGGTAAGACAGCAGGGGTCAAGCTATATTCCACCTCACTGAAAACATGGCGGGAGTTGACCAACCGCAATTCCCCAATTTGTCTTTGGCTGGTTTGCAAATTCAGCCCCTCATGCCCGCCGCCAGCATCAATAAAGTCTAACAGAGGACGTCCCAGCAACGCCTGTCGAGACAGCCCAAACAACTGGCAGGCCGCAAGATTGGCGTCTAGAAAGCAACCAGCGTCATCCACTAGAGCGATCGCATCTTGTGCATATTCCAGCAACGGCTGTAGCAAACGCTTCCGCGATCGCCTAGTAGAAGCACTGCGGATCTTGTTTTTGCCTTTCTGTGTGGATGCAGGTTGATGAGAGGAGCGTGGAGCCACCGAATTAACTGAAAGGGAACTCCTCCATTGTTTATCTAGAGCATTAGAAGTTCAAATTTGACAACATGAATGTTGCAAAACTTAATAGAGGATTAGGGATTGGGGGTTAGGGATTGGCTGATGGGGATTCCCGCTGCTTGTTACTCAGAGTACTACTTAACCTCCTGTTTGATTGCAATTGGGGGATTAGAAGGTGCGTTGTCGCCAGCGATTTAAGCGAGCTTCACTGATGCTGGCAAGAGCACGGGCTTCGGCGAGTTGCTCTTTTAATTTGGCAATCTGAGTAGCCTGTTCGTTTACTTGCTGCTGCAATGGAAGATAACCGCTTTGCTTCGTCGAGCCAAAGGAGAAGTTGGCTGATGTTTCAATAGTAGCTGCTGTATTAAACTGACCCTGACGAGTAATCGCTGCTCCCATCGTGGCGAATAGGCTTAACTCAGAGAGTTGTTTTTTCAGATTGGCAATCACTGCAGCTTGTTCCTGATATTGCTGCTCTAGAGTCGAGTCAGAGCCAAATACAGGAATATCAGACGGTGTGGCGGGTTGGGCAGAGGCTGAGGTTTGAAACACTTCTGCCAGAATCTCGCTGGCACTGCGAGTTTGCTCAATGCCATACGCCCGGTTAAGAATCAGCGATCGCGTCAGGCGTGGTTTGTTGCGGGATTTCAAATCTTTGTCGCTGCTGCAGGCGCTCCAGCGTAACTGCAACATATTGGTGAACTCCAACATGGATTGTCCCGGTTGAGTGCTGTAGCCTCGGTAGTAAGGCACTCCGTTTTCCCCAAAGGCTTGTTGATACTCATTACTATCCAGGTAGGAGTCAATTTCAGCTTCAAATCCTGCCTGATCCAGAATGGCACTGTGCTCTCGCATTTCATCGAAAGTAGCGGGAGCACGGCCTAAGAGATGCTTAAAATTCAGTTCAATCGCCCGATAGCGGTAGCAATTTTCAAAGAAACGCGATCGATACAGTTCTGATTTAGCCACTTGCCGCACGAATTCCCGTACACTCAACCGCCCCTGCTTAAACTGAGATTCGGGAACGGTTAACCGTTCACTTTCCATCACATAAGCATTGCCTAAAACCTGGCGATAGACTGCTCGGATAATCGTTTCAAAATCTGCTTCTGAATTTTCTTGTCCCAACCCAGAAACCCATGTTAGCTCTGGATCAGATTGCATGACAGAGCGAATAGATTGAGTCACCATGTTAAATTGCTCCTATAAAAATGGTTATGGTCATTAGGTAAATACTGGCGCGAGATGGGAGAAAGAATCTACTCATGAGCCATGAGTCCAGGCTAATCCAATGACAGATGATAATCCTACCTAACGCTTATTGCTATCAACCTTTTAAGTCATGAATCTTCTAAAGAGTAAGGATTAAATAATGTTGGGAAATTAACAAAAAGACACAAAAGTACAGGGATTTGTTGATGTCTTTATGCCTTTGTAGTGGACCACAGGTAGTTCAGATCATTTGATTCTCGCTCCTAAGCGTTGACATCAAATCGAGTGCGAAATGATCCGTATTTAATCCAATACTGTCGCAGTTTGTGACAGGGGTTATGGAGGCTGGCTTTAGCCCGGTAGAGGAGAACCTGACGATGATCGCCCATCCAAATTTTGTCTACAGGTTCTACTGAAATCAGCGTTCCTCCCAAAGCGGTAATGCATTCAGAAAACCGATCTACGGTACTGTAACCTACTGTTTCAAAGATAAAGAAGTTGCCAGAGCAGATCAGATGGCGACTACGAATCCAGCACTGCAGCTTTTTCTGAGCTTCTGTAGGCAGCATCCCGACGGCATTGGATGTCGACTCTTGCTCGGAAGTCTTAGCGGATAACTGGGACTTCATCGGCAAAACTCTCCCACTTTTCAAAGAGTAAAGGGCCAAATGTTGATCCCCAAACCTGTTCGTGAGTATTGATATCTAATCCTTGATCGATGCTGATCCAAGTGTTTTCAGTAGCTTCGACCTGGCTTACCAGATAAGTTAAACAACCATGCCGCTCAATCAGACATTGATTGCCAGGTTCAACTCCACCAATAAAGCGATCGCCCTCTCGGTAAAAGATCATGGAACAGTGATAGCGACGTTCCAGACAATCCGGTGTAATAGTTTTTAGAATATCTGGTTCTCGTGCTGCCCCAGCATACAGCAGAGCATCCTTCAGGCCGTAGTTCTCGATGTAAATGCTATCGCCCTGGTTCACTAAGCGGTGAACACCCTGACGATAGGGTCTCCACATATCGTAGTCATAAACTTGTTCAGAGTAGAAACCAATACCCGCAAAAAACTCGAAGGGTAAGGGGCGAAAGTAGATATGTATATGGGCGAAGGATTTGGGATCCTCAAATGCCTGCTGATAATTACTAAAATGTCCTGCCATCCAGCGCGCCAGAGTGATTAGATTCGGCGTGGGTGGTTCAGGCGGTGGTGACAAATTCATGGATCAGAAAATTAAGGAAGGATTAATCAGAACCACTGACTAGAGAACGAATTTCGGTAGAAAAAGAAGCTGTAACCACACCTGAGCCAGCACTCGTCTTGATGAAAGACACGCGACAGCGAAGATTGGGCGTGACAAACCAGATCCGCTCTTCAGCCATCGCGCGATCGTAGGGCGTGTGCAGTACAAAGCTGCCATCGTCTGTCAGGTGATAGTCCCCAACTGCCGGAATCGTCTCGGCATAACCCTGACTCCGCAGTAGTTTGCCACGATTGGGATGATCAGGATCAGGAACTGGAGCCAGAATGCAACTGCCTTTCAGTTCCTCCTTTTCGTCCCAATCGGATAGCCCTTCCCAACTCATGTAAAAGGGGGAGACGGCGGCTGTTGGGTCAATATCATAAGACCGACATAACTCAAGCACAGAGGGATCTTCCGGAGACAAAGCAACAATTTCAATGCTGGATTGCACTGCCTCAAAGTGACTGAAAATCAAATGATGAGCACTTCGCTGCGATCGCCAGCACCCAATTGATTGCTCAACAAATTTCCGAATATCCATCAATGGTTTTTGTTTTGGCAATGAACATTAGATGAGGCAGTCATTCGTCCTTTGTCCTTGGTCTGTTAACTAGTGCGGAGTTCGGGATTAGGGAATACAATCTTTCTCGCATCTCGCACCTCCTAGTTCGTACAAACTACCCAATGCCCTATGACGAATAACCTTTCTCTACAGCGCTTCTGTAATGCTGAGAATCTTCCCACCCGACTTATGAATGTTTTGAATGTTCTGCGATAGCTGTTCGTAGCTGACTTCAAACGTTCTCATACTCCGAGTCATGCGGGAACCAGTACCCTTGGAAGCTGTAATCCGGAACCGCTTGCCCGTATTGCTATAGGAACCTGAACCACCCACTGGAAACGTAATCTTAGTGGGCAGATTACCTGCTACGTCGCTAATCAACCTAGCTTGCTTGCCGTAGTCATTAGCAGCAAAACCTCTTATAAGTGAAAAGGTGCGGTTAAAGCCGACATTCTTGATGCCAACTTGAGTCCGGTTGCTACGGCAATAGGGAACGGTGTTTTCTCCAAAATTAGCCAGATACTCTCCGCTGTTAATATATGAATCAATATCAGCTTCGTATCCTTGCTCGTTATACCGCTGTACGTGTTCAGCAATTTCGCTTTGATCGTGAGGGGCGCGTCCCAGCAAATGCTTGCAGTTCAGTTCGATAAACCGATAGGGAGATGAGGTATCAAAAAACAGGGAGCGGTAAAGGTCAGACTGAGCCAGAGATCTGACAAACCCCCTGACAGTGATGTCACCATTCCGCAGTTGAGATTCTGCTGAAACTAACCGCTGGCTATCCATAATGTGAGTGTTGCCAAAGACTTGCCGATAGGCGATCCGAATGATGGCCTGTAAGTCATCTTCTGTTGCATTGGGACGCAACTCTACAGATTCTGCTTCGTCGATCCAGAGTGCCATAGTATAATGCTCCTAAAAAGGATTTATCATGCGGTGTAGATAACAATCCGGTGAGCTATCGCTCACCGGAAAAACTAGGCAATTTCGGTAATACTGATGATTTTTCCAGAGGTGCGATTAATCCGCTGAATTTGAGGAGTCATTTTGTTGGCTGGAACAATGTATGTTGTGGTGCTGATGCGTCGAGGACTATCAAACTTAGAACCGGATACCAGAATCTTGAACCGCTTCTCTGTACCGGAGCCAATTACGTTGGTAGAAGAAGGTACGATCGCGTTAGCGCTATTAGTGGCAACAGCATAAACCAATTGGGATTTTTTCACCGCACTGTCTACATAAGCAGGGCCACGCTCAATAGCAAACATCCGGTTGTAACCGACTTGCTTACGATTACCAGTACTGCTTTGTCCCCGGTTATAGGGGACGATATTTTCACCGAAAGCATCCTGATATTCCTGACTGTCGATATAAGAATCAATTTCTGCGTCGTACCCCTGGCTGACACACCGCACAATATGTTCAGAAACTTCAGCCTGATCTTGAGGCGCACGGCCCAGCAAATGCAGGAAGTTTAACTCCACAAAGCGGTAAGGCGCACAGGACTCGAAGTAACGACTCTTGTAAAAGTCAGACTTAGCAACAGCCCGGACAAACCCCCGAACGCTGATGCTACGATCACACAGTTGCGACTCAGCTGTGACTAATCGTTCGCTCTCCATGACATGGGGATTTCCCAATACTTGCTTATAAACAGCCCGAATCACCGTCTGAACATCTTCCAGACTACTTGTGGGCCAAAGTTCCAAAATCATAGGGGCTGCCATTGCAGGTAATCTCCTTAAAATTCTGCAAACATTTGTTATTGATACAATTGACGCATGAAGGCAATCACCTAGAGATTGACGTGGGTAGCCAACCTAGTAAGTGACTATTTCAGTGCTAACGAAATTACAAATAGAATCAGCCTTGAACTTAGCTGATATAAACTTTCAACACTCTTGAGAATGCTGAAAATTTCCTTTTTAGTGACCATGCCGTTCAAAAAGTCAGTCAGAAATCACATTGGATCTCTGACTGGTTTTAATCAAACCGGAGTAACAATGGCGATCACACTATAACAATCACGCCATAGAAATACATGATGGCATGATTCGGTAAGTCACCGCCTGGTTCTAATTAAACCGGAGTAACACTAGCGATCACACCACCTTCTTTATGGATCCGCTGGTATTCCTGGGATAGGCGATCGAAGGGCACCAGATAAACCCGATTGCTCCGGCGAAACTTAGAAACGGGATTTACTGTGTTAGCCCGATAACCTGTGACTTCGATCCGGTAAACTTTACCTTCGTCACCTGCTCCCGCACCCAGACGGGTTCTGGCCACCCCAGGAGGATTGCGGAACGTGGCTCCATCACTGCCTGGAGACACAATTGGGGTGGGAATGGATTGAATAACTAAGGAGTTCAGTTTCGGTTTTTTGCCAGCCAGATCACCTTTTAAGCTGCTGCTGGATGCGCCCCGCACCAGTTGAAACGTATGGGTAAACTGCACCATACTCTGGCAGGCATCTGTCTTGTACCCGCGAATATAGGGCACAATGTTTTCACCAAATGTATTTTGGTATTCGTCACTATTTAGATAAGAGTCAATTTCTGCTGCAAACCCTTGAGTATCCAGAATTGTGCTGTGTTGCCGCATCTCTTCCAGATTCAGAGGGGGCCGCCCTAAAAGGTGCCTGAAATTTAATTCGATCGCCCGATAGCGAGGAACATCTTCAAAAAAACGTTCCCGATACAGGGAAGACTGGGCCACAGCGCGGACAAATTCCCGTACACTATATTCACCTCGTTTGAACTGGGATTCCGGCACGGTTAGCCGTTCGCTGTCCATCACGTAGGCATTACCCAAAACTTGCCTGTAGACCGCTCGGATGATAATTTCTGCTTCTTCTTCCGAACGACCAGATACCCATTCAACGGGCGGAGTCTCATCAAACAGGCTAACTCCCAAACGCGAAGCTGGTCCAAAAGCCATTAAACAATCTCCTGTATTGACAACAGAGTTTAAACAAGCTGTTTCAACAGGCTAATTATGTAACCTTGCAAGCCAAGGTATTCTCTCCAGTCTTGAATCAGTTTGAACAGAAACCTTAAGCCGTAAAGCGCCTGACACCTAACCGTTAGCCACAGTGGTTAAATCACCATTTGGGCAAACGCACAAACTTAAATATATCCCATCTTCGTACAAGGATATAATTTTTTTATGAAGATTCGTAAACATAATAAAATTCGTTGGTGTAGAGCTTAGGAAAGTAGGCGTTGCTGAAAAGCAGGATGAATTGAAACGAAGTTTCAAGCATCCAGCACCTTTTTTCATCCCCAGATTCAGCAATGCCGGAAAGTATTATGACTAACGGAACTGCTTCATTTGGTCAATCAAATGGTCAAAGTAAGGAGTCAGTTCTTCCTGCTGTTCGGGTGAAATGCGTCGCAGACTGGCAGCCTTGACTCCCTCTAAACCAGTGATCATTGCTGGTAAGGGAACCCGTAATTCTTGGTACAGCAGTTGCATGTAATGTAGCCCTTCTGGGCTGGTGTAATGAGGATGCCGCCCAGCAATGCCATAGGTAATACATCGCAGAAAATGCCAGAAATCCCGCCAGCAAGCATCGGCCCGCTCCGCTGGGTAGAGACCACCTCCCGGTTGGGTCAAAGTAGGATCGCTTTGTAAGACTTGTGCTCTTGCTTCCTGCACAATTTCTGCGCATTGCTCTCGCAACAGATTCGCGATCCCAATCAGTTGAGTCTGATCAGGAGCCAAAGCGCTGATCTGATCTAGGTCGGCAGCAGTCAGATAGCGTCCTTCCTGGTCGGCGGCTTGAAACAACGCGATCGCGGCAGGAGGATGAGATTGTTGCCAATCGGCAAAGCTGACAATCCGCGCTTTCGCAATCAATTCCTTTACCCGCTCACTGAGTTGAGTGCTCATCTCCATTAAATCCACACTCCTTAGTCTATTATTGCTTGCGAATATTGCTTGCGAACCCGTTGTGAGCGACACTGCAATTACAGTCATCCCTGCTACGTGCCTACTCCAAAGCATAGCAATCTGTATCTCGTGCCACGCACCATTATTCTAAAATCTCTTGTCGTCCCTCCACTATCCTTGCACTCCTATGGAACTTGAGCAAATTCAAACCGACTTGCAGCAGACAGATTTTCAATATCGTCTGAAAGCGATCGCCGCGCTCAAAGACTATACCCCAGATGTGGCTGTGCCACTTCTGCGCAACCATATCCACGATCCAGAATTTTTAGTTCGATCGTTTGTGGCAATGGGGTTAGGGAAGCAAAAAACTGCTGAATCCTTTGCCGCCTTGTTGGAAATGATAAAGCTTGATAGTACTCCCAACGTGCGCGCAGAAGCGGCAAACTCTCTATCTCTGTTTGGTCAGATTTCTGTCTCCCATCTAATTGAAACCTTTTTCCGGGATGATCACTGGCTGGTGCGGCGCACAATTCTAGCCGTCATGGTTGAACTGGACTGCCCCGAAGAATTGTTAGAAATTTGTGTACAGGCGCTAGCCGATGAGGATGCTACCGTACAGCAGGCTGCTGTTGATGCTCTGAAAACTCTGGCTAACACTCGTCAGCACTATGCTGCCCTCTCTCAGATTCTGGCTTTAAGGGCGGCTGATTCTGACAAGATGCGAATGCAGGTTGCTTATGCTTTGAAACACTTTGATGACCTAGCGGCCAAGCAAGCCCTGGCAGAACTGCGGCAAGATCCCAGTTATCAGGTTGTAGGAGCGGCTTTAGAAGATCTGGCCCAATAGCTCAGAAAATACTTCTTGGGAAGGGTTTTTCCTACCATATCCCAATTTTCAATTTTATCGGGAATCACGATGCAGAAAACCTCGCAAATATCTATAATTTCAGTGGATTTGTTTGCAAAAATTAACTTATTGAGCGATCGGATTTACAGAATCACTCGTGACGCAGAGTTAGATGGCATGAGTAAGTCTAGTAGTGAATTTGAAGAGACTTATGGTTGATGGATCTGAAACTGGACAGATGACCTGGAAGCCTGAAGGAGCCACAGCACCTGGTTTGTATCTGCGCCATGATGCTGCTGAACCGTGGCGCTCATACGAAGAGTTTCCCCAGTATGTTTTACCAGATCCACCTGAATTTTCTAAAGGCTATGCAACGTTTTTGGCTTTACTGAAACGAGGCTGGCAGACGATATAGAAAATCGTCATTTGTCCTTTGTCGTTCGGACTTGCCCAATTGGATTAGGCGATTGAATGTCGCACATTTGAGGAACAAGCAACACCTTAATGACTAAAGCAACGAGGCAGAGAGTGTAGGATTGTCTGCTGACTTTCATGCTTGAGGGGCTAGAGTTGGAGATCCCTCCCAACACTAGTTGAAATTTCATACTGAGTAATTGTTGTGTTCAGTTAAACTCTCCCTGGTCGTTCTGCGTGTAAACGAGTTGCGGGTTTCCAGTTCTTTGGCAGGATGGTTCAATAACCGCGATCGCATCGTATCGCTGAGTCCTTGTGCCAAGGTGAAGTCAGCTCCTGCGATCGTTTCCAGGTGTTCAAACTCCGCATCTGTAAGATCCGCTGCCCGGAGGTCAACAGCAGCCAAGTTAGCTCCAGTTAAACGAGCATTTCGTAAATAAGCTCCAGTTAGATAGGCGTGACGCAAATCGGCACCACTCAGGCGAGCACCTTGTAAATTAGCTCCTGTGAGATCAGCTCCTCGCAGGTAGGCTCCTAACAAATTGGCTCCATGTAAATCAGCATTTCGCAGGTTTGCAGTATTGAGAAATGCTGCACTGAGATTCGCTCCTGGCCCGATCGCGCCAGAGTTCTTGTAGTCAAACCTTTCTGGAAATACCGTGTAGCGATCGTACTGAGCAGTTTGCAACTTCACGCCTTCCAGGTTTGCGTTTCTGAGGTTCGCTTGCCGCAAGTTAGCTCGATGCAACACCGCTCCTCGCAAATCTGCCGCCTGTAAGTTAGCTCCTTGCAAGTTGGCTCCTCGCAGATCTGCTCCTTGCAAATCTGCTTCTTGCAAATTCGCCAGACTGAAGTTCACACCCACCAGACTAGCCTGCGCTAAGTTCACCCCTTGCAGATCGACCTGACTCAAGTCGCATTGATATAAATCCTCTTGATCAAGAGATAACCCTGCTTTTAGCCTGCTCGATAGCAATTCAGATTGATCAAGGATATTGCTGTTGCCCATGAATATTGCTGTTGCCCATGAAATTGAGAAACCACAAAATTGCTTGTGAGTATTGTACTGCGCCAAAAGTCAAAGTTCCACGGGAAAAGTTTTTTTAGAAGTTTTTTTGAGAAGGAACAATGCTATACCTCAAACGATAAGTTAGAAGAAAGACTTTACCATTCATAGACTTATGTCATTTACTCCGCCAATGACAATGATGGAGTTCTTTCATCAAAGTGAAGGAACCTGGTTTACCCAACGCACTGTGCATCACTTTGATGGTTTAAGTGATGAGTCAGGAGAATCAAATTTGCTGGTGACAGTAATTGACAAAGCTGATGCACGCGTTAAAAACATCTGTGACCAGCAAGGGATTTCAGTCAGTCGCGCTGCCGGAGGAGCTAGCTTTTTGTGGCAGGATAATCTGGATGAGCAAATCCTAAATCCAGACTACGCCGCTGTTTTAATCGATATTCCAGATGATGAAACGGGACGATCAGGTAAGTTACTACGAAATCAGGGCTATGTAGAAAAGATTCCCGTGATTTGTCGTTACTGGTTTGGCAAAGACGGTATTCTAACGATCGACACCGAGTATGACAATAACCAGGGGCAAGAGCGCTGCTGGTTTCTGACTGAAGATTTCCGGGTGCGCGTGAGTACTGCTCGAATGATGAATGGCGTTAATCTCATTGCTTATTGTTCTGAGCGCCGTTGCCCCTCAGACGCGAGACTAAAGCAAATGATTGCTCAAAATCTTGCCCGTACTACATCCGAAACGTAGGTGGATAGCATCTAGATTTCATATGACTCTAAAATTCTTACCCAAATACTATGCCGTGATTGTCAGAATGTTAAGAATCATTGCTTTGTTTCTCATAACTGGGACGACAAGAGCCAGTATCTCCTATCGTTCAAAGGATTATTAATCTATGAGTTCTGATTCATGTACAAGCCGTATCTTGAGCATTTAGAACAGACTTTGTTTACTAGGTTTGATCTGCAAAGTCGCCCTATCCCTCATGGCTTGGACTATCAGGTCAGCGATCGCGGTAGGCACCCTGCCACGCTTCGCAGTTGGTGCTATCAGTGTCCGGAGTTACGCAAAATTCGGTATACCTATATCGATGCGGGTGCCAGTGCTCAAATTTTTAATAGTGTCATCTATCCAAGCCATCAGTATGACTTACCCCTGCTGGGCATTGACTTTCTATCCTTTGGTCAAGTCAAAAACTTAATTGTGATGGACTTTCAGCCGTTATTTCAGAATCCATCCTATCTAGGAAAATACATCTACCCCTTAAAGTCGTTGCAAGATCGCTACCCTGATCTGGCTCAAAATCTGGAAATGAAGTTTTACGATGCTAACCAATACTTCTCTAGATATCTTCTGTTTGCTAAAACAGATGCAGAAACGGTGAAAACTCGTGTCTTTGAAGCATTTAAGGAATACCTTGATCTCTATTTGAGTTTGTTAGAGCAGGCAACTCCCTTAAAAGATCCCATAGAAATTCAACGCATCATCAGAGCACAGAAAGACTACGACCAGTATAGTGCTGATCGTGATCCGGCATCGGGTCTATTCAGTAGCTATTTTGGCCATGAATGGTCAGAACGTTTTTTGTATGAGTTTTTATTTGAGGATGCAATTCCATTAGCAACTAAATTGGCTTCATAGATTTACATGACCCTCTACCAACCATTTTTAGATACTGCGATCGTCTCCCTCCAAGAACGATTTGATTTGCAGGATTATCCAATTCCAGATGGATTTGTATCTAAGTCTGCGATTGTGGGTAAGGGGAAGCACCAGGAAGAAGTGTTGACTACCAGTTATGCTTACCAAACGTCCAAGTTGAGACAGATTCGGGCAGCGCATGTGCAGGGCGGAAGTTCATTACAAGTATTGAACTTTGTGATTTTTCCACACCTCAATTATGATCTGCCATTCTTCGGAGCCGATTTGGTTACTCTGCCAGGAGGGCACCTGATTGCATTGGATATGCAACCCCTATTTCGCGACAATTCGGCTTATCAAGAGAGATATACGCGTCCTGTCTGGCCAATCTTTGAGCAGTATCGACAGCAACTTCCTTGGGGAGGTGATTTCCCTGCTGAAGCTCAACCCTTCTTTTCCCCAGTCTTTCTGTGGACTCGCCCGAAAGAAACGTCTGTAGTGGAAACCTATGTCTTGGCAGCCTTTCAAGACTATCTTCGGATTTACCTGGATTTTGTAGAACAAGCTGAGCCGATTCACGATCCTCATGAACTCGCTGCGATCGAACAGGCACAACTGCGTTACCTCCGATATCGGGCAGAAAAAGATCCGGCTCGAGGAATGTTCACCCGCTTTTACGGCTCAGAGTGGACAGAAGAATACATTCACGGCTTTCTTTTCAATTTAGAAAGAAAATTGGCAAGGCTTTAAAGGGTAAGGCGGACTAAATTGGCGGCAGCAATGCCATTAGCAGCAGGAGTAGCATTGTCTACATAACTTGGTTCCCGTACCAATAAATCGCTCCAGGACAAGCCTAAAATGGTAGTGCCCAAATTGTAATGATTTTTGAGTCGTTAATGATGGCGGCTATTGCTGCTCATCATTACCTTGTTAGGTCTACCCCTAAAATTAGCCGAAGAGCAGCGTTGCAGATGACACTAATCGTTGGGTAATTTGACGTAGTTCTTGAGCAAACGGACAATACGCGGCTAACTCGACTAACACTCGCCGTGCTGAGACACTCACTCTAGCCGCACCTTTAATCAGCATAGCTTGCAAGCGTGGAACGTGAGCGGTGGCAAATTGGGTGCCTTCGGCTGCCTGGCGAATCGCGAGCAGGAGGATGTAATACCAGTAAAAATTGAAGATGCACATAATTCAGGCTGTCCTGTGGAATTCGTTTTTCAGTAGGGCATCGAGAATGAAATCAAAGGAGGTGAGGGATTTCACGTGCTCTGGACTCAACTGGGCTAACGCCTGATCAACCCGCTGCTTTAAGGCGTCGAGGGAGGGGAAGTTCTCTCCCTCCCAAGTTGCCTTTGAGATGCTGCCAAAAGCGCTCAATCGGATTGAGCTCAGGAGAATGGGGCGGTTGAAACAGGGGAATGATGTTTTTCGGCCATTGGATGGCCTTGGCCCGATGGGCCAGGGCACGGTCGAGTTGCATCACCGCCACCGTGTCGCCGAGGGCCTCAGAGAGGTCATTGAGAAACTGTTGAAAATTCACCTGATTGAGGTGGGCAGAGGTCTGACTCCAGTGCCATCGGTTCAGCGGTTCCACGACCCCATAGAGCCAGAACGCCTCTCGCGGCCAGTCTACTTTGGCAATGGTTTGACCCCTTTGGCGGTAATCACTCGCGTTGTCTCGGTCTTGCTGCCAATGCGACTCTCATCCTGGGCTAGATGCGGATTTGTCTGCTCGTGATCCACTACAACATTTGCAACCGTTCCTTGCGGAAACCTGTTTTTGCCTGCTTCAGGCTTTTCTCTAGAAAAGCCGCGGGTTCTGAAATCTCAATGACAAGGAGGCGTGCCATCCCATCTACAGCATCTATCACCATCGTCTATTATGCTCAACCTCAGGCTGGATTGGTATAAGCTTTGTTGGTTATCGAGTCCAACCGCTTTCGCAATCGCAGGCAATGATTTGCGTTTTATTTCGCTGATCATCCCCAGATGCAAGTACTTAAACGCTTCAAAGCTGCGGAGGTCTGAAAGCAAATCGGCATAGAGTTAGCAGTACTCATCGACAAAGCGAACCGTCGGTCGGGCCTCTCTTGAAGCAGGCATAGGACAACGGACGCTTTTTCAAAAGTTCTACTCCTGTTCCAAATTCCTCTTATCAATGTGACCGAAGAGGGATAACCTATCTTCTGTGTCTAAACTGCCTTCTGTGTCTGAACTCAACCAAGAACCTATCCAACAACATGCCAGTTCCACCTGATAAAGGTTCAAACTGATAGTTAGCCTTCTAAAACGTTCCACAGAATATCGCGACAGATACTCGTAAAGTGATCTGTCGCGCTCGAGATTGCAATTAGTAGTTTAGAGAACATTTAGCTGACGGGGGGAACTAGCGGCAGATCTGAGTTCTGTTCCAGGTTACCCATATTGCGTTCATCAATTTCCCCCGTTGTTAGAAAACGGAATGTTTCTTGATAGAGGCTCTGCCAGAAGCGATTACTCATTCCCTGACTGACTTCTGTGGGGTCAACCATGGGGTGGGGAACCAGATCCTGCGCTCTGTAGAAATAGTAACGGTTGCCCTGTTGCTCTTCGCCCGTTTTCTCATAGAAGTCTTGATTGGTCTTAATGTCTGCGGCGTCTTCATTTTCTGTTAACACCATAAAGATGGGGGTATCTCTCAGCGCACGGATGGCTTGACCACTCATGACATAACTGCTGCCAAAGCGGTCTGCGGCTGTAAAGCACCCTACCGGAAATTGCAGGTTTGGGTCCCATCCTGTTTCTTTAATATCGAGCGGACCTGCCAGGTTGATGTACTTTCGATTCTCCTCACCGTAGACCTTCAGCAGAGGAGCGTAGGCAACGACCTTTTCAATCCGTTCGGGTCGAGCGGCAGCCAGTCCCAGTGCAACTGTTCCTCCTACGGAAAGTCCCAGGGTGTAAACAGGGCCTGGCATAGGTTCCAGCTCATCGAGTCGCGCTTCAGCGTGGTACAGGAACTCCATGTGGCTGGAGATGAAGTACTTCTCAAAGTCTGGGTCGTTGGGGGATTCGATCGCCTGGATGATATCAAGCAATCGCGGCTCAATCGCAACCAGACGGGCCACTAATGCCATTTGCTGAAGCGGGTTCAGGTGCCCCTTACTATTCGAGTTGTTTTCCATGTTGGCAAGGAAGTTCTGCAATACAGGGTCCTTCGCCACTTTTTCCTTTAGAGGAACGGCAATCTCTGGTTTCAGGTCAACCTGGGGCCAGTTTTTGGCCGGATTCACATAGGCGTGACCAGCCAGCCCACACTGATAGACATTAAAGCCATTGCGAAACAGATAGTCTGCCAGTCGCCAGGTCTGGTGGGGTTTGGCACTGAAACCGTGGAATATCATGACAGTGCCCCGGATGGCTTGCCCCGGTTCATGGAACAGGTAGTAGGGGTATGCGCCATCTCGACGTTCTGGATGGCTGTCGATGCTGCGAATGTAGGCATCGATGGCCTGCTTTGCTTGATTGATCTGGTCAGCGGTCGGAAGGATGGCGCGGCTAGTCATTGGATGTCTCCTGGGGCGGTAAAGTTTTGGTTGTTAGTTGTTGGTGTTAGTCCGGTAAGGGAGAGGGGGGAGGGGGAGTTTTGAGTTCTGAGTTAAAGACTC
>JAIMBL010000058.1 GCA_023511615.1 Leptolyngbyaceae cyanobacterium HOT.MB2.61 | reverse complement strand
GCTGTCGCTAGGTTGCTTAGGACACTGGGTTTACGGGGGGGGGGCGCTTCGCCCCCAGCCAGGGGTTCCACCCCTGCACCCTGTCCTAAGCCTGGTGGCTATAGCTATAACACTATGCTAAAGCTGGGCTGGCTGTGACAATCACACTGGTAGAATTGTTTGGATCATCTGAAGCGATCGCAGGTCGCCGGACTTGCATGAAATACTCACTCAGAGGGTCCTTAAAGCTTACCGGCAAAGGAATCGTCAGCTTCTGAGATCTTTTGCGTTGAGGACATTATGGAAAACTGTTAAGAGGAAACAATCCAATGGCTCAAGGAAGAGATACCTCTAGAGATGGTTTTGGTAACAAACTTCAAACTCTATTTCTGACTAACTTCAAAGGAGTTTGGGATTTCATTCAAAGCAACAAGACCCTTAAGCGAAAAGTTAATAAATTTCTAATTAACAATGCAATCTACAAAGCTCCAACTCGCCCCTATCCATTTAGCTTAATGACGCTGGATCCCTACATTCCGGGGACGGCTGACGACAGATTTCAGGCAGTTGAGGGATATGTCCCAGGAAAAGGACTCCCCAAAAAAACAGATACCTACACTTCCTGGGAGTCGCTCATTAACCGCACCTATATAGGACGCCATCTCCCCCCCGATCCAGAATTCAATAAACCCGAAAATTTACCTGCGCTTGAAGAACTGACGGTTCTGTTTAAAAAAAAAGAATCGAATGGTAAACCCGTTACCATTTACTCAGAAAAGTCCACGCTGCTATTTCCCTACTGGGTGCAGTGGTTTACCGATGGCTTTCTCCGTAAGAAGGATCGAGTTGAGTGGTTTAAAAATACCTCCAACCACCACATTGATTTGTGTCCGGTCTATGGGCTAACTGCAAGCAAAACTGCCATGCTCAGAGCTTTTAAAGGAGGTAAACTCAAAAGCCAGATCCTGAATGGTGAAGAATATCCTCCGTTTTACTACGAAGATCCTGAAAAAGGGATTGTCAAACCAGAGTTTGAAGGACTTTATGAACCGCTCAGCGATGAGAGAAACCTAGAGCCCGCAAAAAAAGCCAAACTGTTTGCCATGGGAGTTGAACGGGCCAATGTGCAAATTGGGTATGTGATGCTGAATGTACTTTGCCTGCGGGAGCACAATCGACTCTGCGATTTGCTGGCAAAGAATTGTCCAACCTGGGATGATGAGCGCCTCTTTCAAACAGCAAGAAACATTCTGCTGGTCGTGATTATGAAAATCATATTGGAGGAATACATCAACCACATCACCCCCTACCACTTCAAATTCTTTGTCGATCCTTCCTCCTTTACCAATGAAAGATGGTATCGCACTAACTGGATGACGATGGAATTTAGCCTGGTTTACCGCTGGCACAGTGCCCTCCCTAGCACTCTTATCTATGGTGGGCAGGAGATTCCCATGCAAGCCAGCCTGTGGAACAACCAGATGCTAATTGATCAGGGGTTAGGAACCTTGTTTGAGGAAACTTCTTCCCAGCCAGCCGCCCGCATTGGACTATTCAATACTGCCGATTTCCTGCTGCCAGTAGAGTTAGCGAGTATTGATTTAGGGCGAAAGTCTCAGATGGCTAGCTACAATGATTACCGTGAGATGTGTCAGTATCCGCGGGTGACGGATTTTAATCAAATTACCAGTGATCCAGATGCCCAGAGGTATTTGAAGGATCTCTATGGGAATGTGGACAGGGTTGAGTTCTATGTTGGACTGTATGCTGAAGATGTGCGAAAAAATTCGGCATTAGCCCCTCTCATTGGACGGTTGGTTGGAATTGATGCATTTTCTCAGGCGTTGACGAATCCTTTGCTAGCGGAGAGTATTTTCAATCCAGAAACCTTTTCCCCAGTTGGTTGGGAGGTAATTCACACCACGAATACACTCTCTGACCTGGTGAATCGCAACACTCCTCAAAATGGTAAATCCTATAAGGTGACGTTTTATCGATCGCGCTAACCCATGCACTACATTCACTACCCCCTCTTGATCGCACAGCCAGACCGAGGGGCAGGTTTAAACTCAAATCAGCGCCTGCGTAGTTCAAGGCTTCGACAGCAAATGGTGGATCTGCAAACTGAGATGGTGGACCTGACAAGGTAATGATGAGCGGCGCTAGCCGCCATCATTAACGACTCAAAAATCATTACGATTTGGGTACTACTCTGAGATTAAGGGGGATAGGTAATGGGTTTGCGAGTTAAGATTTGCGGCATTACCAGGGTGGAGCAGGGAAGGGCGATCGCAGAGTTGGGAGCCACGACTTTGGGGTTCATCTGCGCCAGGCAATCGCCCCGGTATGTTTCGCCGGAACAAATTGGGGCGATTGTGGCAGAGTTGCCATTGAATCAAGAGGGAGCGATAAGGTGCGATCGCATCGGAGTTTTTGTCAATGCCAGCCTTGAGGAGATTAGCAAGACGGTTGCGATCGGTCACCTGAGCGGGGTTCAACTGCACGGAGACGAGTCGCCTGAATTTTGTCGGCAACTTCGTACCGTTCTGCCAGGCATTGAAATCATCAAGGCGTTGCGAGTCCGCACCATGGAAGTGCTTGCAGAAGTCACTCGCTATGACGGAGTGATTGATGCCCTCTTGCTGGATGCCTATCATCCTGATTTGCCAGGGGGAACTGGCAAAACATTGAACTGGCGATCACTGCAACAATTTCGCCCCCCCTTTCCCTGGTTTCTGGCTGGTGGGCTGACTCCCGATAACATTCTAGATGCCCTGGAGCAGGTCGCTCCTGATGGGGTTGACCTGTCTAGCAGTGTGGAGCGATCGCCCGGAGATAAAGATCCAGAGAAGGTTGAGCGCCTTTTCAGAGCACTGTCAAAGTTCAGCATTGAGCAAATGGGCCGATAGAGGTATCTCGCCCAGATCTATAGAATATTTCATCCCAAAATATTTGCATACAAACAATTTTGTGATATACCTATTTCTAGAAAATGTTTTAGTTCAAAGTTTCGTCAATAGAACAAATCGAACTCAAACATTTCCGATGTGCCCCTTTCCTGGTTCTTCCCGATCGCTACCTAATTTGGGTGGAAGGCAAATATGTTTAACCTTCATTACAAATCACACCTCTAAAACACTCGCAGGAGACAGTCATGACTACAGACTTGAAGACTGAGTTTGATCTGAGAGCGGCCTTTGAAGACATCAAAACCTGGTTTTGCAGGGTAAAGCAACGGAAGCGTTTGAGAAATACTACGCCGATGATGTGGTGATGCAGGAGAACGAAAATCCCCCAACCGTTGGGAAAGAGGCTAATCGCCAGCGAGAGCTGGAATTCTTCTCAAAACTGATCGAGTTTCGAAGCGCTGAAGTGAAAGCCGTTGCCTTTGGCGATGATGTCATTATTTCCGAATGGTTCCTGGACTACAGCCATGCTGATTACGGCAAGCGTACTTACAATCAGGTTGCCGTTCAGAGATGGAAAGATGGCAAAGTTGTTCACGAGCGCTTTTATTACGGAAGTTAAAGCTGATTCTAAGCAATTCCAGAGGTTTGAACACAGGCGGTAGTTTTCTGCCGATACCATTTGTAATTTCCAAGACATAGAGGGGCGTAAAAACTTACGCCCCTATACACTAATTAGGCTGGTTTCAGATTACGATTGACCGCTGATTTGTGCCATGCCTTTTGTGTGGCCATTACGGGCAAACCGTTCTGCCAGGATTTTCTGATACACCTCCAGGTAGCCTTCTGCCATGCGGCGGACGCTGAAATTTGCTTCTACGTAATCTCGACAAGTTTGACGGTCTAAATCAGCTACCTTGTCAATTGCAGCAACACATTCATCTACATCCTTACAGAGGAAGCCAGTCTTGCCGTGGGCAATAACTTCTCTGGTTGAACCCATCTCAATAGCAATCACGGGGGTACCCGATGCCATCGACTCAATCATCACCAGACCAAATGGCTCACGCCAGGTAATTGGGAATAAAGTGGCATAAGCGTTCCCCATCAGAATATTCTTTTGAACGTGGTTGGCTTCGCCCAGATATTCAATCTGCTTACCGTCGATGTAAGGCTTGATCTGATTCTCGTAGTACTCCACATCCACCACGTCGACCTTACCGGCGATTTTCAAGTGCCAACCAGAACGCCTGGCAATTTCAATAGCATGGTGGGTTCCCTTCTCTGGCGAGATCCGTCCCAGAAATACCAGGTATGGCGGGTCACTGGGTTTTGGAAAGAAGGTATAGGTGGAGAGATCAATCCCGTTATAAACCGTTGCGACGCAATTTAGCCCCAACCGTGGTTCCCGCTGAGCGTTTGAGATGCTCACGTAAGGCTGATTACGGGCATGCATGAACATCTTTTCGTTATCGGGGGTGAAAATACCGTGCAATGTATGAACAGTTGGCGTTTTCACCAACGGAGCATAGGGCAATGCGGAACAGCCCATATGGGAGTGGATAATATCAAACTCGTCTGCTCGCTGGTAAACCCGGCTCAGTTGCAACATCTCGTATATGCTGTACTCTTTGACTGAATTGTCAAGCCGCAAAGCACGAGGATGCACTGACTCCAGGTTCGCTTGAGTGATGGAATCTCCTGATGCGAACAGCGTAACCTCATGCCCCCGGCGCACGAGTTCTTCGGTCAACAAACTAACGACTAACTCAGTGCCACCATACGCTGGGGGCGGAACTCGCTCCCAGAGAGGGGCAATTTGGGCAATCCGCATAATTAACCTCCAGATATTAAACGAGGGAATGAATAGGTATAAATAGCTAGCCAGCAACACCTGCTTCACTTATAAAGCCGCATGCACTGCTGTGTAAAGTTCGCAATACTTTCCCTCGAAAATTTACACAAAAAGTAATAAACTTTAACCACTTTTGTCAGGTGGGGGGATTACTACCTGAATGTAGGGATATCCCTACTTGTACTTTCAGACAAAGAGCCAAATTGCCTTTATTTCGGCCAACCCAGTCCCTAAGAACTCTCAGCAAAATTGCATCAGAACCGAACACTGCCATCATCATGTGAGCTAGAATCAGGCCTGCATACTAGCTACAGAGAGAGATGCTCTCCCCAGATCTCATCCTTCGGCCTATCTCGATTGGAGTACTATTAACCGTTCTCACCACTGGGTTAACTTCTGGTTGTAGTAATTTAGTTCGCCTGCCCACTCAAGTGGAAACTGCAACGAAAGTTGATTCATCCGGCGTAACAGGAGCTTCTGTAACCAGAAACGAACCGGTGAAAGCAGCGGAACAGGTGGAGCAAGCGATCGCCCAAAATCTCCCCAGGGAAATCGGGGTTCCCATTCAATCCGTCTCCTGTCCCGATGGGGTGATTTTGGAAGCGGGAAAAGTATTTGATTGCAAAGCTCAAATTCCCCAGGGCAACTTCCCTATTAGGGTAACCGTCAAGGATGCTCAAGGTACGCTTAACTTTAGAACCCAGGGCATCCTGCTGCTTTCAGAAGCCGAAACTCAACTTCAGCAGTCAATCAAAAAACGGGAAGGAATGGACATTAAGGCAGATTGCGGCGACAAGGTCAAACCATTTAAGAAAGTTGGAGAACGCTTTCAGTGCAAACTCACTCGGCCCGACGGTAAAACTGGAACTGCTACAATCACCGTGATTAGCGAAGAGGGTAAAGTGGATGCCAAATGGAAGCTCTAACGAACCTCATCTCGCTTCATAATGAAGGCAGATGCTTTACATTCCTTCACTATGGCGAGAGACCTGCGCGGATTCATCAAACTGCTGGAACAACGGGGACAATTGCGTCGCATCAGCGCTCCGGTTGATCCTAGTCTGGAAATTGCGGAGATTGCCAATCGCATGTTGCAGTGCGGGGGGCCTGGCCTGCTATTTGAGAACGTGAAAGGCTCTCCCTATCCCGTTGCCATCAACTTGATGGGTACGGTGGAGCGCATCTGCTGGGCCATGAACCTAGAAAAGCCTGAAGAGTTAGAGAATTTAGGCAAAAAGTTGGCGCTCCTGTACCAGCCCCGTCCACCCAAGAAAATTTCGCAGGCGGTTGAGCTGGGAAAGGCATTGTTTGATGTGATTAAAGCGAAACCAGCGCGGGATTTGTTGCCTCCCTGTCAGCAGGTCGTTCTGAAGGGTGAAGCGGTAGACCTGAATCAGCTCCCCTTGCTGCGGATTTATCCGGGAGATGCGAATAAGGTAATCACGCTCGGATTGATGATTACGAAAGACCCGGAGACAAAAATTCCAAATGTCGGCGTCTATCGGTTGCAGTTGCAATCAAAAAATACGATGACAGTGCAGTGGCTGTCTGTGCGGGGGGCCACTCGCCATCTGCGCAAAGCAGCGGAACAGGGACAGAAACTGGAAGTGGCGATCGCCCTGGGCGTTGATCCCCTGATTATCATGGCCGCCGCCACTCCTCTCCCGGTTGATTTATCTGAGTGGTTGTTTGCCGGGCTTTATGCCGGTTCTGGGATTCATCTCGCCAGGTGCAAAACCGTTGATTTAGAAGTCCCCGCAGACTCTGAATGGGTGTTAGAAGGAACAATTACTCCTGGCGAGGTTGGGGTGGATGGTCCAGCGGGGGATCACATGGGTTTCTATGGGGGCGTGAACGAGAATGCTCCTCTGATTCGGTTTCATTGCATGACCCATCGCAAAGACCCTATCTATCTGACCACATTCAGCGGTCGTCCACCTAAAGAAGATGCCATGATGGCCCTGGCGCTCAATCGCATTTACACGCCCATCCTGCGCCAGCAGGTGCCGGAAATTGTAGACTTCTTTCTGCCGATGGAGGGGCTGTCTTACAAAATTGCCGTTCTCTCCATCGAAAAAGCCTATCCAGGACATGCCCGCCGTGCCGCTTTAGCCTTTTGGAGCGCCCTTCCCCAATTCAACTACACCAAGTTTGTGGTGGTCGTGGATCAAGACATCAATATTCGGGACCCACGGGCCGTGGTTTGGGCAATCACGTCCAAAGTTGACCCCGCCAGGGATGTCTTCATTCTGCCTGACAGTCCCTTTGATGCGCTGGACTTTGCCACCGAAAAACCAGGACTGGGCAGCCGTATGGGGATTGATGCTACCACTAAGATTTATCCGGAGAGCGATCGCCCCTGGAGTGAACCGTTGAAACCCGATCCAGAAACCGCAGCCCTGGTTAATCGGCGCTGGACAGAATATGGATTGGCAGATTTAAATCTGGAAGCAGTCAATCCCAATCTATTTGGCTACGACGTCAGTTAAGGGCGCAGCTATAAACTGCATATCCTGATGTATCAGTGCCTGGTTTCAGCTTAAGTTGACTCCCAGAAATCGATCTAAAAATCGCGATCGCCAGACGGCTCGCAGAATCAAACACCACTCCAGGGCGACCAGGAAAAGGAAAAGACAATCAACTGGGCTAAGGGGCGATAACTCAAAGAAACGACGAGAGATGGGAACTGCGAGAATGAGCAGATAAATTCCCAGCAAGAAAAGTGCCATCAGGGAGTAGCGCCAATCTCCACTTAGCGGTTCGCCACCCACCCAGGCTTTAGTCGGAGGTTTGAGGAACGGAATCAAAAGCAACTGGCAGAGGATAAGGATTGTTACCAGAGCCGTGCGGGGCTGTTTGTAGTCAACCTGGGTAAAGTCTGAGCCAGGAGCCAGGTCAAGGATGGCACTCACCAGATAAAGCAGATAAACGAGCAGAGCCACCAAGCTAAGGGTCAGCGCAGCGGGGATGGTGAAGTGGAGGAGCGATCGCACAATGCTACGTCGCTTACCTGCACCTCCCGGTTTTGCCCAGATAGGCAGAACGGTTGTCGGTAGCCCCACCCCAAACAGAGAAACGAGGGCACTGTGCTTATTCACCAGGGGAAAACTGTCCGTCACCATCGCTGTCGAAAAGATCAGAAGCGTGATGGAAAATACCCGCACAATGAAAAGGGCCAGCGCGTCTCGAATGCCATTGTGAATTCGTTGCCCTTCCAGAAAGGTATGGGGAAGGGACGCGAAGGAATCTTTGAGCAGCACAATATCAGCCACTCCTCTGGTAGCCTTACTGCCGCTCTCCATTGCGATGCCCAGGTTCGCCTGCTTCAGTGAAAGCACGTCATTCACGCCATCCCCAATCATGGCAACGTAGTGCCCCTGGCGACGCAGGGTCTGCACCAAGTGAGCTTTCTGTTCCGGAGTGATGCGCCCAAAAACGTTACAGGAAACGGCAGCCTGGCTGAAGCGGGCACTATCCATAATGGCCAGTTCTGGCCCCGAAACTAACCGAATCTCCGCTCCAAATCCTGCCTGTTTAGCCAGGGCACCTACCGTCTGGGGGTTGTCACCCGAAATGATTTTGACGCTGATTCCTGCCTTCGAAAATCCTTCCAGGGTTTCCCGTGCCTGGGGTCGGAGTTGATCACTCAACTGCAAAATACCCAGCGGCGTCAGATCTGGCGGCAGGATGGGATGGTCTTCACAGTCGTCAAGGGCATTCACATCGTTGCTGTAAGCAAATAGCAGTACCCGTAACCCCTGCTGCACTCCCACCTGGATTTGAGCCTTCATGGCATCGGTGATGGGGGCATTCCTGGCCAGGGTTTCGGGGGCACCCAGAACGTAGAGCCCAGGCATGGGAGAATCTTTGAGAGCGATCGCACTCCACTGTCGAGCAGAGGAAAAAGGAACTTCTGCCTTTACCATCCGTTGTTGTCCGGGAAGGGCGGCCACCAGCGCCTCACTGGTCCGGTTGTGGGCGGTGGTGTTGGCGGCAAAATCTCCCAGGGCCGCTCGCAGTTCTTCCTCAGTAATTCCCACCGGATACAGGGTTTGCAAATTTAGCTGATTGGTGGTGAGGGTTCCGGTTTTATCCAGGCACAGCACATCCACATTGCTTAACGACTCCACCGCATTGGCCTGCTGAATCAAGACATTCTCACCCAGCATACGCACGGCTCCCGTGCCATAGGCCAGCGTAATCGCAATCAGCAGCCCGGCAGGAACCAGACCCGCAATAACAGCCGCTCGCTGGGCCAGGTCGGCGAGGGGGAGCGATCGACTCAAAAAGCTGATGCCAACCAGAATCCACAGAAAGCAGGCCAGCAGCAGAAATACCCGAATCACCAGGTTAATCTCCTGCTGGAGGGGCGTGTAGACCTGACGAAACGCCCGTGCCCCCGTTACCAGTTTGTAGGCCACCGTTTCGGTGCCCACCTTCTGGGCTTCAAAATAGCCGCTGCCACTGACACAGAAAGTTCCGGAGTAGACCGCATCGCCTGCCAACTTTGGCACCATGTCCGATTCTCCGGTCAGCAGAGACTCATCTACATCAATCCGCCCATCACCAACCACAGCCCCATCTACCAGGATCTGGTCGCCCGATCGCACCACTAGAATATCGCCCAAAACAATGTCACGAGGATCAACGGTGCGTTCTCTTCCCTCCCGCAGGACAGTTGCTGTCGGACGGTTCAGGAGTGCAATCTCATCCAGCTTCCGTTTCGCCCAAATTTCCTGGTAGATGTTCATCAAGATACCGCTGAAGATGACCACCACCACTAAGACGGCATCCCCATAGCGCTGGAGAAGCACCATCACTGCGCTGATGGCAAAGAAAACCAAGTTAATAAAACTAAACAGGTTTTCTTGCAGAATCTGGCGATAGGAACGGCTGGTTTGAAGGGTGACATCATTCCCCTGACCTGCTGCCCGCCGCTGAATGACCTCTTGCTCACTGAGTCCTTGCAGATAATTTGTGGAATAAAGGTCCTGGGTCATGGTGACAGCAAAGAGGAATACCAGGTATGGGCGTAAATTACGGTAAAGGTTATAGTCCCAGGGTAGCTTTGAGCTCTCGCAGGGTAGCCGCTTCTTTTTTACTCACTTTCTCACCCGTACCAAATAACCCTTCCCCAGCAGCATTGGCAACGCGATCGGCGCAGGTGTAGATGAACTGCTTGTACTCCTGGATTTCTTCCGGGGAGGCTTTTTCGCTTAGAATTGCAAGCGCCTTGCGAATTAATTCCTTGGCTGATTCTAAAATTTTTTCAGAGGTTATATCAGTTGGCGGATCTTGCTTGGCGGAATCTTCAGGGGTTTCTGTGTAATTAGCAAATAACTTCTGAATCAAAACACTATCAGGATAGTTTTGGGCGGCACCTGTAATTTCCTTTCCTAAAGCTGCAATTTCAATCCCCATGGAGATTACAGTAAACTCGCAAAAGACCACGGCATGCCCGCTCATGATCACGGCCTGTCTCAATGTATTTAGCTCTGTTTCGGAATAGTTTGCCGGAGTTGCCATTTCAGCCTGCTTTGGTGAACGAGAGAATTACAGGGGAATCATAACACCCGAACGATGGGCATTCTAAAGGATTTCCTTCCCGCTTCACCACACTTTAACGCCGGACACCCAATTCCCAGCCTTCAGGGACTTTGCGATCGCCCTAGGATTGACAAAGCACTTTTGGAGTTCGATGATTGGCATTACTGACTACCAGATAAGGTCAATGTTTCAGGGATTTTGTCTAGGCTAAAAGTAGCTTAAGCTACTCTTTTACTGACAGCCCGAAACAACCGTTGGCAAGTTGATTAAAGATCATATAAAAGAATATATCTAAGTTTTTTTCCGGTTCATTGTGGGGATGATATAATAATGAACCCTGACCAATCACTGGATCACTCTGGCTTTAATGATGCACTCGATGAGTGTTCCTCAACGGAGTGCCTTGAAGTTTTGCCTGAGAATGCCGACAATTCTCTTCGTCTACAGAAAATCCCGGGTCAATACTCACAGGAACTATGTTCACAGGAGCAGGAGCTATTCGATCAGCGCCTCCGCGATCGCCAGCTGCGAGTCTTCTTTGAAAGCGCCCTGGATGCCATGGTGGTCGCCGATGACGAGGGCGTATACGTGGATGCAAACCCTGCTGCCTGCGATTTATTTGGGCTGCCCAGGGAAGAGCTTTTGGGACGGAGAATTGTTGACTTTGCCGAATCGGGTTTTGACTTCGATGCGGTCTGGCAGGCTTTTCAGCAGGATGAGCGGGTCAAGGTTGAGTTTCGCTTAGTGCGTCCAGATAGGGAAGTGCGGGACGTGGAATATGTGGCAACCGCTAATTTTGTCCCTCACCGTCACCTCTTTATTCTGCGAGACATTACCGAACGTAAACAGGCGGAAGTTGCCCTGAAGCTAAGCGAAGCCCGCTACCGGGCCATTGTTGAAGATCAGACCGACCTGATTTGCCGCTTATTGCCCGATGGCACTCTAACATTCGTCAATCGGGCGTATTGCCGTTACTTCCATAAATCTCCAGAGGAGCTAGTTGGGTACAATTTCATGCTGTTAATACCGGAAGATGAGCAACCTCTGGTTCAACAGCATTTCTTTTCGATCAGTCGCGAAAATCCAGTGGTTACCTATGAGCACAAGGTGATATCACCATCCGGTGAGATGCGCTGGCAGCAGCGGGTCGACCGCGCCATCTTTACTTCTTCTGGAGAACTGGTTGAGATTCAATCCGTAGGGCGGGATATGACTTCACAAAAAACAGCCCAACTGGCGTTGCAAGAGCTAAACCATGAACTGGAGGTGCGCATTGAGCAGCAAACAGCTGAACTGAAGCATGTCCTCAATTACCTGTCCTTCCATGTCGAAAATTCTCCCCTGGCTTTTATTGGGTGCAATGAGGAACTCCGGATTCAGTTCTGGTCAAAACGGGCAGAGCAAATTTTTGGGTGGAAGGCAGAAGAGGTTCTGGGCCGGTGCTGGAAAGAACTGGATCTGGTTCATGAAGAGGATTTTGCAGCGGTTTTGAAAGTGCTGGCCCGTCTGCGCCGAGGCGAAAGCCAGGTCATACATACCAACCGCAACTACCGCAAAGATCGCTCGGTTGTTTACTGCGAGTGGTACAATTCTGCCCAGCTTGATGAAAAGGGAAACCTGGTTTCAGTCCTGTCGCTGGTGCATGATGTTAGCGATCGCAAACGGGCAGAAGACGAACGCAATCAGGCAGAAGAAGCCCTGCGACAACGGGAAGTTGTGTTGCGCGAAGCTCAACGAGTCGCCCATGTGGGTAGTTGGGAATTGGATCTTCACACGCAAAAGATCACCTGGTCTGATGAGATGTTTCACATCTTTGGTCTTGACCCCAGTCAGGCAGAGCCTACGTATCCGGAGTTTCTGCAAATGCTCCACCCCGACGATTCAGAGAGTTTACAGCGTCTGGTTGAGCGAGCTGTTTATGAAGGTATTCCTTACGAGATTGAGCATCGCATTGTCAGACCCGATGGTTCAATCCGCTATTTAATAGGGCGAGGAGAACCCACTTTTAACTCCAGGGGGAAGATTATCAAGCTATTTGGTGCAGGGATTGATATTACTGAGCGCAAACTGATTGAAGAGCAACTGCGATCGCAGGCAGAACGGGAACAACTCCTGCGCAATCTCACCCAACGGATTCATCAATCCCTGAATCTGGATCAAATCCTGACCACAACGGTCAATGAAGTCCGGCAAGTGCTTCAAGCCGACCGTGTCCTAGTCTTCCGCTTTCGACCCGATTGGAGCGGCGTGGTTGCCGTGGAGTCCGTTATTGAGCCCTGGATAAACGTTTTAGGAACTACCATCAAAGATCCTTGCTTTGTGGAAACGCTGATTACTCCCTACAAACGTGGACGTATCCAGGTTACGGAAGACATCTTTACAGCCAATCTCATCCCCTGCCATGTCGATTTTTTGGCTGGGTTCCAGGTGCGTGCCAACTTAGTGGTCCCAATTTTGCAACGAGTAGAAGAGCCCTGCGCAGAGCGCTCCTTACCGGCGAATCCAAATTTGTGGGGATTACTCATTGCCCATCAGTGCAGCGGCCCACGCCATTGGCAAACCAGTGACATTGACCTGATGAAGCAACTGGCTGCCCAGGCAGGTATCGCCATTCAGCAAGCCGAGCTCCATCACCAGCTAAAGCGTTTCAATGCTGAGCTTGAACGCCAGGTGCGGGCACGCACTGCTCAATTGCAACTGGCCGCCGAGTTTGAGGCCACGCTAAAACGTATCACTGATCGGGTGCGAGACTCTCTCGATGAAAGCCAGATTCTTCAAAACGCTGTTGAAGAATTAGCAAAGGGACTGGGGGTGAACTGCTGCAATGCGGCCCTGTTTGACCTCAATCAGGGAACTTCTACCATCTGCTATGAGTACACCAATGGTGCGGTGTCCCCATCTCAGGGGCGTGTTTCACGCATTACCGATTTTCCCGAAATCTATGATCAACTCCTGAAGGGGCAATATTTTCAATTTTGTTCCCTACTTCCTAATCCAGTGCGGGGGCGGGTAGCAATGCTGTGCTGCCCTATTTTTGACAATTATGGAGTACTGGGAGATCTGTGGCTGATCAATCAGTCTTACTATGGCTTTAGCGAACAGGACATTCGACTGGTGCAACAGGTGGCAAACCAGTGCGCGATCGCCCTCCGCCAGTCTCGCCTCTATCAAACTGCTCAAACCCAGGTCCAGGAGTTGGAACGGCTCAACCAATTAAAAGATGACTTTCTCAGCACTGTCTCCCATGAGTTGCGCACTCCCATGTCCAACATCAAAATGGCAACCCAGATGTTGGAAACCGTCTTATTTCATACCGAAAGTGGAGAGAAAACGACATCCCCCTCCCTACAAAAACTTAATCGCTACTTTCAAATCCTCAGAGACGAATGCCAGCGAGAAATTAGCTTGATCAATGACCTTCTGGATCTGGCTCGTCTGGATGCAGGCACAGAAGTTTTAATACCAACTTCCATCAATTTATCCGACTGGCTGCCTGGTGTTGTAGCACCCTTCATTGAACGGACCAGAAATCAACAACAGCAGCTGGTATTCGATGTTTCCGCTGACCTGCCTCCCCTAATTACGGAGCAATCCTACCTGGAGCGCATCCTCACCGAACTGTTGAATAACGCCTGTAAATACACTCCAGCAGGGGAAACCATTACCATCGCAGCCACTACAATAAAGGAATCTCCGCCCCTCAGCTGCGACTCCTCCCCCCTGACTCCCCCCTCTCCATCCCTCTTTCTCCAAATCAGCGTAACCAACTCCGGGGTCGAAATCCCTCTCCACGAACTGTCCCGTGTTTTCGACAAGTTCTACCGCATTCCCAAAAACGACCCCTGGAAACATGGCGGTACTGGATTAGGGCTTGCTCTGGTGAAGAAACTGGTTGAACGCCTTGGAGGCACCGTTCAGGTCGAAAGTCTGGATCACAAAACCTGTTTCAAACTGCAATTTTCGATTGAATGAAAGAAAAATTCTGATTGATTGACAAATCTTTTCCGCCTCATTCCCCAACCCCTTTTCCCCCTTCTCCCACTAGGGGCGAAGGAGAGCTAGAACAATTTGCTTGGGTTCAAAGTCCCCTCCGGTTCTGCTATCCATTATGCAAAAGTCAGTGAAACCCTTGCCGTGTCTGGCTTGCCCTCAGCCCTCAGCCCCTTTCCCCCTTCTTCCAACCTTCTTCCAATTAATTAGGGTTACCTAACTTAGAAACGAAAATGGATAAAGCTGCCAGGTAAGGGTAAGTAAAAGAAGGAGCCAGGTAACAGCATCTCTGGCTCCCTCCCAAAGGCATCATTCTGTTAGAGTTCACCTGCTTTTCTAGACAGATGCAGTTGAATCGTCATCCTGGTTAATCTGACGCTCAATAGTTTCGATCGCTGCATTCACTCCTGCCAGGCGGGTTTCAAGATCATCCCGCATCCACCTCAGGAACCGAAGTTTGCGCTCCTGATAGGTTTTGCGAGACATCGGCTCACCCATCCAGCAAGGGTTATTCCAAAACGGAAACATAGTTTTCATCCTTAAAAGTGCCGATTTACCCCGATCTTGACTGAATTTTGAAAAGGTGAGGGAAGAAGAGAAGTCGAAATTACCGTACTGGTGTCGATAGAATAGAGCGGTTCTTGACGCATAGCATTTCCTACTCGTTGCAATAACTGAACTCCTATGACTGCGATCGCATCCGCTCCCTTTTCTCCCGAAGAAATTGCCGCAGAAGGCCTTAAACCGGAGGAATACGAAGAAATTGTCCGGCGTCTGGGTCGCCACCCTAACAAAGCTGAACTGGGTATGTTTGGGGTCATGTGGTCAGAGCATTGCTGCTACAAAAACTCCCGTCCCTTACTCAAGCAATTTCCGACCGAGAGCGATCGCATCCTGGTGGGTCCGGGAGAAAATGCTGGAGTGGTCGATCTGGGAGATGGATTGCGCCTGGCATTCAAGATCGAATCTCACAATCACCCATCGGCAGTAGAACCTTTCCAGGGCGCAGCAACCGGGGTCGGTGGCATTCTACGAGACATTTTCACCATGGGAGCCCGCCCCATCGCCCTGCTCAACTCTCTCCGCTTTGGCGATCTGGCAGATGCCCGCACCCGTCGCCTGTTCAACGGAGTCGTTGCTGGCATTGCCCACTATGGTAACTGTGTCGGGGTGCCCACCGTTGGCGGCGAAATCTACTTCGATCCGGCTTATTCAGGCAATCCCTTGGTCAATGTTATGGCACTGGGATTGATGGAAACTCCCGATATTGTTAAGTCGGGTGCAAAAGGGATCGGTAACCCTGTGCTTTACGTCGGTTCCACCACTGGACGCGATGGTATGGGGGGAGCCAGCTTTGCCAGTGCGGAATTGAGCAACGAATCGATCGATGATCGCCCCGCCGTGCAAGTGGGTGATCCTTTCCTGGAAAAATCCCTGATCGAAGCCTGTCTGGAAGCCTTCAAGACGGGTGCCGTTGTGGCGGCCCAGGACATGGGTGCCGCCGGAATCACCTGCTCCACTTCTGAAATGGCGGCCAGGGGTGGCGTTGGCATCGAACTGGACTTAGACAAAATCCCCGTCCGCGAAATCGGCATGGTGCCCTACGAATACTTGCTGTCTGAATCCCAGGAGCGGATGTTATTGGTTGCCTGCAAGGGGCAAGAACAGGAACTGATTGATATTTTCCAGCGGTGGGGGCTCCATGCTGTGGTAGCAGGGGAAGTCATTGCTGAACCTATTGTCCGCATTCTGTTTCAGGGTAACGTCGCTGCTGAAATTCCTGCCACAGCCCTGGCAGACAACACTCCTATCTATCATCGGGATTTGCTGAAAGAGCCCCCAGAGTATGCTCAACAGGCTTGGGCCTGGTCAGAAGACAGCCTCCCCCCCTGCACTCTGGAAGGTATTGAACTCCAGAATCAGTTTCATCCCTGGAACGATATTCTGCTAACCTTGCTGGCAACTCCCACGATCGCTTCCAAACGCTGGGTTTATCGACAATACGACCATCAGGTGCAAAACAACACCGTCATCCTTCCCGGTGGTGCCGATGCTGCTGTGATCCGCATCCGTCCGGTGGAAGTCAGTAGCCAGGAGGTAGAGGGGCTAGAGGGGCTAGGGGAGCTAGGGGTTAGGAACTGGGGAGAAAAGGGAAAGGATCAAGAGGGCAGGGGAGCGAAGGAGGACCCATCCACCCATTCACCCATCCACCCATCCACTCCCTCCCCGCTCAAGGGTGTTGCTGCCACGGTTGATTGCAACTCCCGCTATGTCTACCTCAATCCCTTTGAGGGCGCAAAGATGGCAGTGGCTGAAGCTGCTCGTAACCTGAGTTGTGTTGGGGCTGATCCGGTTGCAGTGACGGATAACCTCAACTTTGGCAGCCCGGAAAAGCCGATTGGCTACTGGCAACTTGCCGAAGCCTGCCGGGGATTGGCAAAAGCCTGTCGGGAATTCAGTACCCCTGTGACGGGTGGCAATGTATCGCTTTACAACGAAACCCTGGATGCGGATGGCACTCCCCAACCGATTTATCCCACACCTGTGGTGGGAATGGTGGGAATCATTCCTGACCTGGCAAAGATTTGTGGACAGGGTTGGAGATCAGAGGGGGATCTTATTTACCTGCTGGGGTTACGGTTGGAAATACGCCATGAACAACAGGTTGATCGAACAGCTACCCTGGGGGGTTCAGAATATCTGGCAAGGGTGCATGGGTTGGTGGCCGGGCAACCTCCGGTTGTGGATTTTGATCTGGAACGTCGGGTGCAGGCAGCCTGCCGGGCAGGTATCCGCCAGGGGTGGATTCATTCAGCCCACGATTGTGCTGAAGGGGGACTGGCTGTGGCTCTGGCAGAATGTTGTCTCAGTGGTGAATTGGGAGCCGAAATTCGACTTCCGGTGAAGAGTGAGCGATCGCGCCCCTCTGCCTCTGCCTCCCACCTCCCCTCCCGCTGGGATCATCTCCTCTTTGCAGAAGGCGGAGCCAGAATTCTAGTGTCAGTGGCCAGTAGCCGCCAGGAAATTTGGGAATCCTACCTGAACCAGCACCTGGGGCACGACTGGCAAAAGCTGGGACAGGTGATGAATCGGGATTCCGGGCTAAAAATTCTCACTGCCAATGAACATCCATTGATCCAGCTTGGGCTGTCAGAAATGGGCGATCGCTGGCAAAACGCGATCGAGCACTATTTGGTCAAGTGATCAAAATCCAAATATGGTATCAGAAGCCAGAAGGCGACCGCTAATTTTTCAACTGAACAGATAAGCCTTTCCCAATCAGGAATCGACTTCAAATTGTTAAGATGTAACCGTCCAGATAATGGGAAAATTAAGGGAACTTTAAGATTGGTGAATCTACCGGTTTTCTAACTTTGAAGTCGATTGCGATGGCTCTCCCGGCTTGCTGGTGAAAGAGTAGCGTAAGCTACTCTTTCATCTAAAACCAAATCCCTGGAATATTGATTTTGCTTTGGTGATAGGCTTCGCTTATCACCAAACTCTCAGGAGGGCCATTGCGATTACTGGCCGAACCATTCTTTCATCAGGAGTTGAACTGAAGCATGAACCCCTTTTCTCCTCTCCCTGTTGATATCGCTGCTCAGTCCAACCTGCTGGCAACGGAATTCACCCTGAACCGACCTGATAAGCCAGAGGAGGCCTGCGGTGTTTTTGGTGTCTATGCGCCAGGAGAGGATGTTGCCAAGCTGGCCTACTTCGGACTCTACGCCCTTCAGCATCGAGGCCAGGAATCTGCTGGAATTGCCACCTTTGAAGGGGAACAGGTTCACCTTCACAAAGAGATGGGATTGGTATCCCAGGTTTTTAGTGAAGCAATTTTGCATAAACTGCCCGGAGATATGGCGGTTGGGCACACTCGTTACTCCACTACAGGTTCCAGTCGGGTTGTTAACGCCCAGCCAGCTCTAGCAGAGACCCAATTGGGTATGCTGGCCCTGGCGCATAATGGCAACCTGGTGAACACGGCCCACCTGCGGGAAGAGTTGTTACGGAGTAACTACAACCTGGTAACGACAACGGATTCGGAACTGATTGCACTGGCGATCGCCGAAGAAATTAACAAAGGCAAAGATTGGCTAGAAGGAGCCATCAGTGCCTTTCACCGCTGTCAGGGTGCCTTTAGCCTGGTGATTGGCACTCCTGCTGGCCTCATCGGTACCCGCGACCCCAATGGGATTCGTCCCCTGGTGATTGGCACCCTCCCCCAGCACAGACCGGAAGATCCGATCCGCTATGTTTTGGCTTCGGAAACCTGTGGCCTGGATATTATTGGAGCCGAATATTTGCGGGATGTGGAACCGGGAGAACTGGTCTGGATTAGGAAAGAAGGGCTGGCATCCTTCCACTGGGCAGCACAGCCCAGGCCCAAACTCTGCATCTTTGAGATGATTTACTTCGCCCGTCCTGACAGTGTTATGCAGGATGAGAGCCTTTACAGCTACCGGATGCGGATTGGACGTCGATTGGCATTGGAGGCTCCGGCGGAAGCCGATCTGGTCATTGCCGTACCCGATTCTGGAGTGCCTGCGGCGATCGGCTATTCCCAGGCATCGGGTATTCCCTATGCGGAAGGATTGATTAAAAACCGTTACGTCGGACGCACCTTCATTCAACCCACCCAGACCATGCGGGAGTCGGGCATTCGCATGAAGCTCAATCCTTTGAAAGATGTGTTGAATGGCAAACGGATTGTGATTGTGGATGACTCCATTGTGCGGGGCACCACCAGCCGCAAGATTGTGAAGGCTCTGCGGGATGCGGGAGCGATCGCCGTTCATATGCGTATTTCCTCACCTCCCGTCACCCATCCCTGCTTCTATGGGATTGACACAGACAGCCAGGATCAACTCATTGCTGCGACAAAATCCGTTGAGGAAATTGCCGCGCAAATTGGAGTCGATTCCCTCAGCTACCTAAGCTGGCAGGGCATGGTAGAAGAAACCCACAATGATCCAGAAAACTTCTGCT
The DNA here is from genome assembly GCA_023511615.1 of Leptolyngbyaceae cyanobacterium HOT.MB2.61. Classification (GTDB taxonomy): domain Bacteria; phylum Cyanobacteriota; class Cyanobacteriia; order Leptolyngbyales; family Leptolyngbyaceae; genus Leptothermofonsia. The sequence goes on along the minus strand of JAIMBL010000058.1, from coordinate 3,748 downwards.
CCGCCTGTTTCACAGGTGACTATCCGGTACCTGTGCCCGAATTTGTGAAGCGGTCTAAACTCATGCTGGAAAAAGTTGCCATCCCAGAAACTGTACCGACGGCCTGAGGATGTTCTCTCGCTCCCATTCACTCCCTACGCCCCCTTCCGGCTCTTGGTTTTCTGATATAGCTGTCGCCAGGTTGCTTAGGACACTGGGTTTAAGGGGGGGCTTTGCCCCCAGCCAGGGGTTCCACCCCTGCACCCTGTCCTAAGCCTGGTGGCTATAGCTATACCAATTCAAAGAGCAAAGGTGACACCTGGGGGTGTAGGGGACATGCCCCCCCTCCCCTTCATCTATCGCGAGTTCCGTTTAAATATTGGTATGGCTCCTGGCTTCAGAGGCGGCAGAATTTGCGCTCACGTTCCCACTGAGGTTCCTGCCAGCCAAAGGAAAAATGGCTGATGCCCCGGATGGGGAGCGATCGCAAAGCTTCCATTTGCGCTTCTAAGGAGGGGCGCTCCAGGGTTGCCTGGCCCCACATTCCCGCCAAGACAGGTTCAATTCGCGTTCCTGCTGGAGCTTGGGCCAACACCTTCTGAACCTGGGCCACAATGCAACTGGAGTCTCCGCAGACACCATAGGCCATTGGGTGCCACTCAACGGAACCCGGAAACTGTTCCCAACTTTGCAGACGCGAGTCGAAGCCCTCGCCAACCTTCTGATTTGCCTCTGGAAAGAAGACGGCTCCTGCTGCAATTCCCTGCTGCTGAACCAGTGCGGTTGCCCTTGTCAGGAAGCTAACCGGGCCCTGTTGGGCGTGGGTTACTGCCAGATTCCAGAGTTCTTTGTTCAGTGCGGGGAGTCGTTCAGCTACAGGAGCTTTCCATGAAATAGAGGGCGATCGCCCTTGCCAGAGGGGTTCTTTTTCATCTGGAAAAAGTTGATCAACGGCTGCCAGATCTTGAGCTGTCAGGAAACCCTGTCCCATGTAGCGGCGAATTAATTCCTGCCCCTTCTGGTTCTGGGCACGCTGATACAACGCTCGGAGAGAAGCGTCTCCATAAATCCATAAATCCTTCGTCTTACTGGCTACCGATGCGGCCCCCAACCCTTTGGGGTAGCGGATGTAATCGAACAGAACCCCGTCTGGTTGGCGTTGAAGTACAGCCTGCACCAATTGCTGGTAATCACTGATTACCTCAGGGCTGTAGGGATCGACAAAGATTTCATTGACGTTAGTAATATCCTTACCGAGGGTGAAACTGGTTTTGACAGCCGCACTGACAGTAGTCTCCCCTTCTCCGTTGCGAGCCAGAGTTTGGTGTCGGTCAGGGCGATCGACGTAGGTTTGACCAAAATTTAAGCTGAACAACCAGGCATAAACCTTCAATCCCCGTTCACGCCCCTTCTGAATTGCCTGCGCCAGCAAATCGACCTGCCCGGTATTGGGTTCCTGCAATAGCGAAGGCCAGACCGTTGGGTTATCCACGGCCGGCAACAGAACCTGACCGTTAGAGAAAACATCAATATTGACCTGGTTATAGCCTCGATTGACGATTTCATCGAACAGCGCATCCAGCATTCCAGGTTTACTGTCACAGGGATACAGACGAAGCCAGGTTGCCTGAGTTTGCAACCAGCTTTGACGGCGGCACTGGTTCAACCGCTCTGCCTGTTGCATTATTACGGTTTGATAGTACTGTCGAGCCATTGCATCGCCTGTCAGAGCAGCCTGCAATAACTCTCGTTTCTGTGCCCGCTCCTGGGTAGATAGCTGGCACTCGTCCCCCCCCTGGGCAGATAAAGGACCGGTTGGCAACCCCAGGTGCATCAAACTGGTTGCAAGGGCGATCGCAGCCAGGCGGTAGCAAAGATAGTTCCTGTTCATCATCAATTCTGATGCCTCAGCTCAATGCACAAAAGTTTGATTCGAGCCATTGTAGCGTCTGGCTGGGAAATAGAATGCAGAAGTCAGGAACTGGAAGGGGAACACGTGGAGGAATGATGGAGTGGTGAGTGATGGAGTAACGGGGTGTTGCTGAAAAGCAGGATGAATCGAAACGAAGTTTCGCGCATCCAGCATCCATTTCATACCCGGATTCAGCAATGCCAGTAACGGAGTAGGGAGGTGAACGTAAAAAACTGGGAGAACTCGCAATGCAAATCCTCCCTTTCCTTAACAGTTATGTAGTCAACAGTTGTGTGTGCAGTCAACAGTTGTGTAGTCATGGGCGGAGCGAGACTCGAACTCGCAAGGCCGAAGCCGCCGCATTTTGAGTGCGGTGCGTCTACCAATTCCGCCATCCGCCCATGATTTCAGCAAACGACCATCAATCGGTTATTTGAGCCTTCTCAGTGTATCAGCAGAAAAGTGCTTACGACAAGCATTTTGAAATAAAAGTGGTAGAGAATTGATAGAAAATGACGAGATTGATCGAAAATTGATCGAAATCGCTGGATGGTTGGTAGGGATATTGCGGCTTTTTCAGCCTTGCGAGTTCGAGTCTCGCTCCGCCCCATAAGCTTTTCAAGGCTTTGCCTAGAACACTAGAACTAGGTAGCCATGAAATTTAATTTAGGGATAGACAGAGAAAATTACCGGATCAGTTTCACCTTAGAGGGAAAGCGTAAGCTTTTCTTTCCTGGTACCTCAGATGAGCTTACAGCCAAGAATATTCTACGCAAGATGGAATATGATTGGGATCAAGGTTCAGTTTGACTTCACCCTACAGTCCTATAAGCTGAAAAACCGGGTTCAGGTTACCTTTAAAATCTTCCCAGACTAAAAAGAGGATAAGGCAAAGCTAATAACGATATGGGATGAATGGGTAAAAACACTTAACCTATCCTTGAGAACCTTAAATGACCATTACCACTGTTGTAGAGTCATGATTTCTAAGGCGAATCTAGCTTGGGATGACATTACTTGGTTCATTCAATCTGACCTAAGTGCTTCTACATGGAACACTCGCAGAAGGTTTATCAAGTCCTGCGTTACATGGGCATTCACAGAAGGACTGATAGAGGGTAAGAATCCCTGGTTAGCTTTGAAGGCAAGACGTAGCACCAAAACATCTGCTAACCCGTTCACTAAGGCAGAGACTTAACAGATCATCGAAGCTTTTCAGGATAACCGCTTCTGTTCTCTTAACTCCCCCTGTAAACATTCGTACTATGTTCCCTATCTCAAGTTTCTCTTCCTTATAGCAGCTAGACCGGGTGAGGCGATCGCGCTTCAGTGGAAGCATATTGATTTTGAGAACAACCTAATTCAGGTTTCAGAAGCAATGGGGAAGAATCTAGAATCATCTCCCTATGCAACTAGGAAAGTTAGAAAAGAGACTAAGACAGGTGAAACAAGGTATTTGCCCCTTAGTTCTGATCTCAGAGAATTGTTACTTGCTCATAAGACAGTAGATGCTAAACCAGACTCATTAGTTTTCATTGGAGCGAGAGGTAAAGGAGTTCTGGACATCAGAGCATTCAGAGAGACATGGAAAAAGGTTTTGAATGGTTTAGGTCTGGAGTACAGAAAACCCTATCAGACCAGACACACCGCTTTAAGCAACATAGCTCAAAATCATGGGTTATTAGCCGCTGCGAAAGTAGCAGGACATAAATCACTAGACATGGTTAGCCGTCACTATGCCAGGTTCACAGGTGATTTGGAAGATGTAATGCCTGATCTGAGAGGGTGTTTGAAAAGTTGTGAGAGGTCAACTTTTATGCCAAACGCCTGACCATAATACGGATCATCGCCAGGTAG